>JACQXX010000092.1 GCA_016208495.1 Acidobacteriota bacterium
AGTCAGTAGTCAGTAGTCAGTAGTCAGTAGTCAGTAGTCAGTAGTCAGTAGTCAGTAGTCAGTAGTCAGTAGTCAGTAGTCAGTAGTCAGTAGTCAGTAGTCAGTAGTCGAGTGTTGGGATTTGAGGACTTGTGTCAAGTGGATTTGGTTCTATTTGAGTCAGTTAGGAACAATTCTTTTTAAGAATTCCATGGATTCAGCTATCCGGGTTTTATCTACTGACCACTGACTACAAAAAAATGGAAAGCGGGATGGCACACCGTATGTGCCATCCCGCTTTTTTGTCACCCTGTCACCCTGTCACCTTGTCACCTGTCACCTTGTCACCTTGTCACCCACTCACCCTGTCACTTTGTCACTTTGTCATTAGCCGCGGCTTTCTGACGGAGTTGCTCGATGACCTTCTTCATTTTTTCGCGCTGTTCTTTCTGAGCAGCATCGGCAGGAATTGATTGCAAATAGGCTTCGAGCGCGTCGGCTGCTTCGCGATTCTGACTGCGCTTGCTGTAAATGGTGGCCAGATAGAGGTACGCCTGTGGAATATCTTTCCCGGCAACGTGAATCACTTTTTGAAAGGCATTTATCGCATCCGGGAATGTCGCTTCGGATTGTGCCAGCACCATCCCGAGCCGCATATTCACATTGGGGGAAGTCGGGTTGAGTTCAGCCGCCTTTCTCAGTGCCAGCATGCCCTCTTTCTGGTGCTTGAGTTCAACACAGGCCACACCGAGCGAATAAAACCCATGCCAGCCTGAGTCATTAATCCCCACCGCCTTGACCAGCAACGGAAGCGCCGCCGGATAGTCCCCGGCATCAACATAGGTGCTCCCCAGCAATTCCAGGGCATCGTAATATTCAGGAAAGATTTCCAGTGCCTTTTTCAAAGCAGCGATTCCGGGCTCAACGTCTTTCTTTTCAAAGGATTTGGTGGCCTTTTTATATTCCTTGCGGGCGTTTTCCGGCACGTCTTGATAAAACACGCTGGTATCACCTTTGGCTGGGAGCCGCTCACTTGAACTGACAGGATTTTTTCTGAGACGCAGATTCACATCAAAGGTAAAGACTTCGCCACCGGTACCAAGTGTGTTCACCGGGTTGACTTCGATGCGGACGGTTTGGGCCTCAAAGTCCGTTCCCGCTGGTTCAATCTGCAAGTAATAGTTCCCCGCCGGCACATTGCCAAACCGATACCGCCCGGCACTGTCAGAATACCCCATGCCAACCTGTGAGTATCCATCATTGAGCAGAAACACCCGCACATTCTGCACCGGGCGATTGTCAGTCCCAGCCACGCGTCCCTGAACCGTATTCCGGCTCTGGATCAGTGCCGTTGCCGTTACACGAAATTGGGTTGTGGGAAACGCCATCTGCCCCACCATCAGTACAATTCCAAGCAGCCTGGATTTCATACACCTCACTCCTTTGAAAAAAAAATGCCCGCCTCGCACGAGTCGAGACGGGCATTATCATACAGTGCGCGGTCAGTTGATCATATGATCATTTTAGGTGCGCACAAACCCGGTTCTTTCGGCCTGATTCCTGGGAAATAGTTTCAATTGAACATTTTCCAGGAACAAAGAACCAGGTACGAAGCACAGGCAAAATTAAGAAAGTCCATCATTTGCGGATGCGCTTCTTTTCTTGGAATTGTGCGCGAGACTAACGCCGTCAGTTCAGGGAACTGAGCCTGGGGCGAAAGGCTTCTCAATCATTTGAATGTTTCACCCTCAACCCCACGCCCTCAGCCCTGAAACAGCGCGCCGTTTTTCTCGTGCTGATTCCTAGAACTGAATCCCAAAGGAAATACGCGCTTCGCGTGGATCCTGGAAGCCAATCGGTTGTTTGTAGCGTGGATCAAGCACCAGATTCTGTGAGCTGATGCGCTGTTTCACACCATCCGGCGTCGCAGACAGGTATTCGTTCAACGTCGCAAAGTTGACGTTTTGGCCTGGTCCCAAAATATTGACGAATTGGTCAACGATGTTGCGTTCGTCAAACAGGTTGAACACGTTGAACGAAAACTTAAAGCGGACACGTTCGCTCACATTGATGAAGTGTGACACCACCAGATCGGTCTGGGTGTACACTTCGGTCCGTCCAGCATCAGCACGACCAAAGGCAAACAGCGGCAGACCGCTGGAGCCTTCCACGGTTGAGGAAACAACGGTGGTGATTGGTGTGCCTTGATAGATGAACTGCGAACCACCGATTTCAGTGGACATGTTCTTTCCAAAACCTTTGTAGTCAAAGCGATAGGCGGCAAAGGTCTTGAATGTGTGTGGTCGGTCGGTCGCCAATCGGCCCAAAATCGGATCGCCATTGGCGTCAAAGTTCAACGCCGGGAGGTCAAAGTTTCGGTTGACGTTCGGGCTGGTTCGGCCAAGTCCATTGGTCACTTCGTCTGAGCTGGCCAGACCGGCATAGTTTCCATACAGCTTGCTGTAGATGTATGAGAAGTTGGCATACCAGTTCTTGGAAAAGCGCTTGTCAAGGCGCAGTTCAAGACCGGTGTATTCACGCACGGCTTTCGGGGTTGGTGGATCAAAGAAATCCACCGTGGCACCAAAGCCTGGGTTTCCAATCGTGTAGACTTCATTGCCGTCGGCATCGAGACCGCCGACGTCTTCAATCGCCCGCAGCACATCCTTGCGGGTAAAGCGGGCGCTAAAGAGCCAGTCTTTCGAGAAGTTGTAGTCCACCGCAAACGAAAACTCACGCATTTTGAACGGTTTGAGATCCGGATCAATCGTTGGTCGTGAACCGGGCAGCGTCACGTTGGACGGGAAGCGCAGGTCAATCGGCCCCAGGATGACATCGCCGGGCTGATTGGTCAGGTTAATGCCCCGATAGTCAGCCTGTTCCAGCTTGCGATAGGTGCGCAGGAATTTTTCACCACCGAATGAACCGCGTGGCAGTTCATATTTCATCGTGTCGTAGAAAATGCTGAAGCTTCCGGAAACTTTGACCTTTCCATCACCCAGCACATCCCACGCCGCACCGATACGCGGTGCAACTTTATCCCCCCACCCGAAGTCAATCGGACGTGTTCCAGTTCCCTGGGCCACATCCGCAGGAATATCCGGGTGGAAATCCGTGCGGATCGGGAACGACGGCAGGAATTCTTTTTCAAACCGGACACCCAGGTTGAACGTCAGGTTTTTGTTCAACTGCCAGGTATCCTGCACGAAAATTCCCTGGTTGCTGCTGGTCACATCACCCGTGCGGGCGAAATCATCGGCGATGTAATAGCCATATTCCCCTCGCTGACCAGCAAAGGTACGGCCAAAGAAGTACTGGAAGCGACCGCCAGAGAACCCGAATTCAACTTTGTTGCTGAGCCGGTTGATCTGATAGCCACCCTTGATGATGTGTTGTTGACCGCCGAATGATTTGACCCACGTCGCATCACCATAAAAGTTGGTGCGGCGGGTAATATCAAACTGGGTCAAACTGTTGGTTTCAACCACTGGCCGACCCGTCACGCGCGTGTCGCCAGCGCATTCCGGCTGAGTGCATGGCGCGTTGATAATCACCAACGGTGTGTTCGGCAAAATGTCGTAGGCACCACCTTTGTCGTTGAAATAGTTGTGACCCGTACGGGCACTCAGGATCAGGTTTGGCGTGAGGCTCCAGGTTACCCCGCCGGATACTTGCCAGGCTGGCGTATAGCCGCCCTGGAATGGGTACCGAGGGTTCAAAAAGACCGTATCGCTCGTCGTCTGGAAGCCCAGCAGGTTTGGCGGCCCTTCGGTTTTGATCGGGTTGTTTTGGAAGCTGCTGTAAATATTGATTTTGCTTGATGGCGCAAAATCAAGCCGCGCGATCAGATAATCACGCTTGGTGCGATAGTCCACCAGCCGGGTGTTGAGCGTCTGGATCGAAGTATCGCCAGCCGCCACCGGTTTAATCCGATCCAGCCGACGGGTCTGAATCTCGTACTGAGGGGCGTAGCCCAGGAAGAACCACAGACGGTCCTTAATCACCGGTCCGCCAATCGTAAAGTTCGGGTTGATCAGCCGGGTGCCGTCTTTGCCGCGTGGGTTGGCAAAATACTCGACGGTTTGCTGTCTCGGATCAAGCGGGTTTAACCGCTGGGTTGGGTTGTCTTCCGCCCGGAATGAATCAGAGGTGTATTCAAAGCGGCCTTCGCCGTGGAATTCGTTGGTGCCGCTCTTGGTAATCACGTTGACCACACCGCCGGTCGCACCGCCGTATTCGGCTTCGTACCCGGCGCTCTTGACCTGAACTTCTTTGACAAAGTCCAGCGGCGTGTTCTTTGAGCCACGCAGGCGGCCCTGGGTGATTTCGGTCACTTCGACACCATCCACCACAAACACGTTTTCAACGCCTGAAGCCCCGTCAATCTGGAACCCACCAGATTTATCTTCACTTCGAGTGCCTGGCGCAACTTCAAGCACGGAAGAGAAATTCAGCGTTTTGGGCAACAACTGAATTTGCATTTCACTGATGTTGACCGCCGTCTTGGATGAAGTCACGTCCACATAGGCCGCGTCGGCGGCAGTGACGTTCACGATTTCATCCTGACCACCAGCTTTCAGATCCAGGTTGACCTGGAGCGTTCGCCCCAGTTCGAGGTTCAAATCACTCACTTCATAGGTTGTAAACCCTGAAGCGGTCGCCGTGATGGTATAGGTTCCCGGCTGAAGATTGGTAAAAGTGTAATTTCCGGATGCGTCGGTCGTGGCCTCATACGTGCGCTGTGCGTTTTTGGCGGAGACCGTCGCCCCAGCCACCACAGCACCCGTTTGATCCCGAACAACCCCTTTGATACTGCCTGATACTTCCTGAGCACCGCCCGCAACCGCTGGTCCGGCATAGGCCAGCACCGGCTGCGATACCCCTGTCGGAGACAGGACAACGGCCAGAAATAACAGGGCGGAAAGCAATTGAGTCAGCTTTCGTCTCACGTTTTATTCCTCCCAGAATGCTTATCGTTATTTTGTTCTGTGATCGCCCATCATTGAGGCCCGCGTTTGAAGCAAGCACACTTCACGGCGTGAGAAGGTCCGATGCCATTGAATTCCTTTGCAGATTGAGGGGAGATGGACAGGTATATGCGAGCGAGTTGCCGTGAACTGATAAGGAGTGGCACTATTTTTGGCAGCACGTGGCGTTCCAAAATATTCAAAATTCTGAATACATCAGCTCAAACAACACCCTCAACGGTTAGAAACCTGCCATCCGTTGCACATAATTCTTCACTATTCTGACTCGCGGGAGAGGGCGGCAACAGGTACGATTCACTTTAAATTCAAAAATTTGGATAAACTTGGGATTCACATTTGAAAAATCATCTTATTTATTTTGACTTATCTGAAAAAAATATTTTATTCCAGTCAGTTGCCTGACAAAAATTCACCTGAATCCGTATCCAAAGATGGAAAGTCATCCAAAAATTTGAAATTTTTATCCAAAATTATAAATTTCTAATCTTCCGGTAATCCATTTTTTTGAATTACTCTCTTCGAAAGACAATCCATTTCGAGGCTCAGGGCCTGAGAGAACACAGGCTGACACGTCAAACCATTTTGGAATGATGTGGGCTGGAGGCTGTACGCTTTAAAAAAAAGGAAATTGATTGTCTTCCGTTGCTCTTATACCAATTTGTAGTGAAGTCCTCGTATTAGAAAATAGTCAAATAGTTCAATCAAATAAACTTAGTGAACTACTGACTACTGACTACAAACTGGTATTAAATGAGGTTTGGATCTGAGGATGGGCAGGATTTGGCGGTGCTGGTGGATTTGAACACTCCGGCGATAACACAACGCCCGGACTGAACGAGTAAGGTTCAGGGCTGGAAATAACTGAAATAACTGACTTTTCAGTTCCCAGCCCTTCGCCTTAAATCATTTTTCCTGATTCGTCCTTAAAACTGAATTCCGAAGGAAATACGGGCTTCACGTGGATTCTGGAAGCCAACAGCCTGGTTGTAGCGCGGATCAAGCACCAGATTCTGTGAACTGATGCGCTGTCTCACACCATCCGGGGTGGCTGACAGATATTCGGCCAGGGTTCTGAAATTGACATTCTGGCCGGGTCCTAAAATCTCCACGAACGGGTCAATCACATTGCGTTCATCAAACAAATTGAACACGTTGAACGAAAACTTAAAGCGCACACGTTCGCTCACGTTGATGAAGTGTGACACCACCAGATCGGTCTGGGTGAAGACTTCGGTTCGGCCAGCATCACCACGACCAAAGGCAAACAAGGGGAGGTCAGTGGAACCTTCCACGGTGGCTGAAACCAGGGTTGTGACTGGTGTGCCCTGGTAAATGAACTGCGAACCGCCGATTTCAGTGGACATGTTCTTTCCAAAACCTTTGTAGTCAAAGCGATAGGCGGCAAAGGTCTTGAACGTGTGCGGTCGGTCGGTCGCCAATCGGCCCAAAATTGGATCGCCATTGGCGTCAAAGTTCAACGCCGGGAGGTCAAAGTTTCGGTTGACGTTCGGGCTGGTTCGACCAAACCCGTTGAAAACTTCATCTGAACTGGCCAGACCGGAGTAGTTTCCATACAACTTGCTGTAGATGTATGAGAAGTTGGCATACCAGTTTTTCGAGAATCGCTTGTCAAGGCGCAGTTCAAGACCGGTGTATTCACGCACGGCTTTCGGGGTTGGCGGATCAAAGAAATCAACTGTCGCTCCAAAGCCTGGGTTGCCAATCGTGTAAACTTCATTGCCCTGGGCATCGAGACCGCCGACGTCTTCAATCGCCCGCAGCACATCCTTGCGAGTAAAGCGAGCGCTAAAGAGCCAGTCTTTCGAGAAGTTGTAGTCCACGGCAAACGAGAACTCACGCATTTTGAACGGTTTAAGGTCTGGATCAATCGTTGGGCGTGAACCGGGCAGCGTGACGTTTGACGGGAAGCGCAGGTCAATCGGCCCAAGGATGACATCACCGGGCTGGTTGGTCAGCGTGATCCCCCGATAGTCGGCCTGTTCCAGCTTGCGATAGGTACGCAGGAATTTATCACCACCAAATGAACTCCGTGGCAGTTCATACTTCATCGTGTCGTAGAAAATGCTGAAGCTTCCGGAAACCTTGACCGTTCCATCACCCAGCACATCCCACGCCGCGCCGATACGCGGTGCAATCTTGTCGCCCCAGCCAAAATCAATCGGACGGGTGCTGGTGCCTTGCGCAATATCCGGCGGAATATCCGGGTGGAAATCCGTGCGGATCGGGAATGACGGCAGGAATTCGTTTTCAAATCGGATCCCCAGGTTGAGTGTCAGATTTTTGTGTGCCTGCCAGGTATCCTGAATGAAGATTCCCTGATTGCTGCTGCTCACATTCCCCGTGGTCGCAAATTCATCCACAATGTAATACCCGTATTTTCCTCGTTTGCGAGCAAACGTCCGATCAAAGACATATCGGAAAACACCACCCGAAGCACTAAATTCAACATTGTTGCTAAGCCGGTTGATTTGATAGCCACCCTTGATGATGTGCTGTTGACCACCAAATGATTTGACCCACGTCGCATCGCCATAGAAGTTGGTGCGTCGGATGATGTCAAACTCGGTCAGACTGTTGGTATCTACGACTGGACGCCCCGTCACACGGGTATCCCCGGCGCATTCCGGCTGAGTACAGGGTGAGCTGATGATCACCAACGGCGTATTTGGCAGAATGTCATATGATCCGCCCTTGTTGTTGAAGTAGTTGTGACCAGCACGGGCACTCACAATCAGATTTGGCGTGAGGCTCCAGGTTGCGCCACCTGAGACCTGCCAGGCTGGTGTGTACCCACCCTGGAATGGATAGCGCGGATTCACAAAGACCGGGGAACTGGTCGTCTGAAAATCCAGCATATTGGCCGGTCCTTCGGTTTTGACCGGGTTGTTTTGGAAACTGGTAAAGACATTGATTTTGCTTGATGGCGCAAAGTCAAGCCGACCAATGAGATAGTCACGTTTGGCGCGATAATCCACCAACCGGGTGTTGAGCGTCTGAATGGCAGTATCACCGGTCGCCACCGGCTTGATCAGATCGAGCCGGCGAGTTTGGAGTTCATACTGCGGGGCGTAACCCAGGAAAAACCACAGCCGGTCTTTGATCACCGGTCCACCGAGCGTGAAAGTTGGATTGATCAGCCGGGTGCCGTCCTTACCACGCGGGTTGGCAAAGTACTCGACGGTTTGCTGTTGTGGATCAAGCGGGTTTAACCGTTGGGTTGGGTTGTCTTCCGCCCGAAATGAATCAGAGGTGTATTCAAAGCGACCTTCACCGTGGAATTCGTTGGTGCCGCTCTTGGTGACCACATTGACCACCCCGCCCGTCGCACCGCCGTATTCGGCCTCATACCCGGCACTCTTGACCTGAACTTCTTTGACAAAGTCCAGCGGCGTGTTCTTTGAGGTCGGCAGACTCCCTTCAATAATTTCGGTTACTTCCACGCCGTCCACCACAAACACGTTTTCAACGCCTGAAGCCCCGTCAATCTGGAACCCACCAGATTTATTTTCGCTCCGTGTACCCGGCGCCACTTCGAGGACTGACGAAAAATTCAGGGTTTTGGGCAGCACTCGAATCTGCATTTCATTGATGTTGACGGCTGTCTTGGATGAAGTCACGTCCACATAAGCCGCATCAGCCGCTGTCACGTTGATGATTTCATCCTGACCGCCAGCTTTGAGATCCAGGTTCACCTGGAGCGTTCGCCCCAGTTCGAGGTTCAAATCATTCACTTCATAAGTTGTAAAACCTGGGGCGGTTGCCGTAATGGTATAAATCCCTGGTTGAAGGTTGGTAAAGGTGTAATGTCCAGATGCGTCAGTCGTTGCTTCATAGGAACGCTGTGCGTTTTTGGCGGTAAGGGTTGCCCCAGCCACAATGGCACTGGTTTGATCTCGAACAACCCCTTTGATACTGCCCGTTACTTCCTGAATACCGCCCGCGATGATGGGTCCGGTAGAGGCCAATACTGGCTGTGACAGCCCTGTTGAAGACAGGGCTATCGCCAGAAAGAACAGTGCGGAAAGCAATTGAATCAGCTTTCGTTTCACGTTGTATTTCTCCCAGAATGCGTAGTTTTTTCTCTTCTGTGATCGCCCATCACGGTGCCGTGCCCATAACACAAGCACACATCACAGCTTGAAGTGGTTCGATGCCACTGAGTTCTTTTTCAGAAGTGAAGGGAGATGGCAGAGAGGTGCGAACCGAATGCTGTGAACTGACAAGGAATGACACTGATGTGCTCAGGTGTCGCCCTCAATACTCCTGGTTCCTTCAAATTGGTTTTATTGATCACGAAAGAGAGCCGGTCGCCTCATTCACGTTCATCACACATCCATCGGCCTAACTTCCCAGATGTGCTATGATTTGCCGTCACCTCGTTGCACCTGCCTCTTTTGTTTCACGGTTCATTTCATTCCTGACTAGGCACTCTGAGGCGGTATGTCGCTTTGTAGCTCATCCTTTTTTCTCCGGCGAATGATCCACCGATACAGCATACTTGGGCTGGTCCTCCTGATATTGATATTGGGATGGGTGCAACCAGGGTTCGCGCTTGACCCAACCAAAATGCTGGCCCAGTACGGTTATGATGAATGGCAAGACGGTTTGCCGCAAAACACGGTTCATACCGTCGTGCAAACCCAGGATGGGTATCTATGGCTCGGCACCTATGAAGGACTGGTCCGGTTTGATGGGGCGCAGTTCAAAGTTTTTGACCGGAGCACTGTACCGCAAATCAAAAACAACAGCATTTGGGTGGTGCGTGAAAGCCCCGATGGAACGTTGTGGATTGGCACTTTAGGCGGTGGACTGCTGAGCTATCGCAATCATCAATTCGTGGGGTATGACATTGCTCAAGGGTTGCTCAGCAGTTTTGTCTATGCCCTCTGCCCAGGTCGTGATGGCGGGCTCTGGATTGGGACCAACCAGGGTCTGTGCAAGTTGTACCAGGGTCAGTTCAAGTCATATCCAGAACACAAAGAACTCGCCGGAAAACTGATTCGCTCGCTCTATGAAGACCAGGCTGGACGACTCTGGGTGGGCACCGATACCCAGGGGTTGATCTGCCTGGAGGCTGATCGAACCACAATATATTCAAGTGCTTCCGGCTTTCCAAATAATAGTATTTATGCCGTTCTGGAAGACCCCCAGGGCGGTCTATGGATTGGAACCAATGGTGGCGGACTCTGCTTTCTGCATGAAGGTCGCTGGACCGCCTACACCACTCGTGATGGCTTACCTGACAATTTGATTCGGTCACTCTATCAGGATCGCCACGGCGCCGTTTGGATCGGAACACTTGGGAATGGCGTTTGTCGTTTTTCTAACGGTCGGATTGAGACCTATACCGGATCGAGCTCACTGGCTCTGGATCAAGTCCGGACCATTTGTGAAGATCGCGAAGGGAACCTCTGGCTTGGAACCAATAATGGGCTGAAGCGGTTACGGGATGGGAAATTTATTACCTATACAACCTACCAGGGTCTGTCCAACAATTCAGCCAAAACCATTTTGGAAGATCGCTCCGGTCGAATCTGGATTGGTACGGATGGCGGCGGACTCAGTTATTTGAGCGGTGGAAAATTTTACACCTACACGACCAAAGACGGCCTGCCAAACAACTTCATCCGAAGCCTGGTCGAGGACCAGCAGGGAACGTTGTGGATCGGAACCAACGGCGCCGGGCTCTGTTCGCTCGTCAATGGCAAATTCCGGACCTATACCACTCAAGATGGGCTGTCCAACAACATCATCAATGCCCTGTATTGTGACCGCCAGGGAACACTTTGGGTTGGAACCATTGGCGGCGGAGTCAATGCCTTTCGAGATGGCAAATTCACGGCCTATACCACCGAAAATGGTCTGAGCGACAATCTGATTCGGGCCATTACCGAAGATCATCACGGAACAATTTGGGTTGGGACGGTCAACGGTGGCATTAACCTGCTGCGCACCGGCGGTATCTCCCATATCACGACCCAGGAAGGACTCAGCAGCAATAATATTTTTTCACTCTATGAAGATGCGCAGGGAGTAATGTGGGTCTGTGCCAGTGACAATCTTTCCCGGATCACAGGTGGAAAAATAACCAATCTTTCCCCAGCCGACGGTTTGTTTGAAGGAAACAAGTTTCATATTTTGGAAGACGATCAGCAGCGATTCTGGATCAGTTCGAACAAAGGAATTTTTTGTCTTTCCAAGACTGACTTGAACGAGGCCCTCAACCGTACCCGCACGTCACTTTCCTGGGACGCCTATGGCAAAGCGGATGGGATGGAATCCAGCCAATGTAATGGGGCCTCGCAACCAGCCGGCTGGAAAAGTCGGGATGGCAAGCTCTGGTTTCCCACGATCAAGGGTTTGGTTGAAATCAATCCGACTCGCATCCAACGCAATACCATCACGCCACCAGTGGTGATCGAACAGCTTCAGTTTGGTACTGGTCAACTGCCGCTCAACGCCTCACCGGAACTCTCCTGGGACAAAGAAACACTTGAAATTCGCTATGCCGGTCTTAGCTTTTTGGCCCCAGAGCGGGTCCGGTTTCGCTTTCGGCTTACAGGGTATAACCCAAACTGGATCGAAGCCGGCACCCGGCGGGTGGCCTATTACACCAGCCTGCCGCCCGGAAACTATACATTCCAGGTCATTGCCTGCAATAACGATGGGGTATGGAATACTGAAGGCGCCACCTATCGGTTTGTTGTCAAAACCCCACTTTCTCAAACCTGGTGGGCCTACCTGATCTATGCTACGGGATTGTTTGTGATTGGATATTTTGTCGTCAGGTATCGCACGGTTCAGCTCCAGCGCAGCAATGAATTGCTTGAAAGTCGGATCCGAGCCCGAACCCGTGAACTGGCCGAACTGGTCGAACATTTTAAAACCGCTGAACAAACCGCCCTGGCCTTGCGCGATAAAGCCATGACGTCTGAAGTAAAAGCACTCGAAGCCAGCCGGGCCAAAAGTATGTTCCTGGCCACCATGAGCCACGAAATCCGCACCCCCATGAATGGCATTATCGGCATGTCGTATCTGTTGCTTGATTCCAGGTTGACCAAAGAACAACAAGAGCAGGCCGAAACGATTCAAAATTCAGCCAATTCCCTGCTGACGATCCTCAATGACATTCTGGATTTTTCTAAAATCGAGGCTGGCAAGCTGGAATTTGAAGTGATTGAATTTGACCTGCGCAAACTGGTCAAGGATGTAACGGAACTTCTGGGAAAACTCGCCACCGATAAAGGTCTCACTGTAACCACCACCATTGCCCCGGATGTTCCAGCCCAGTGTAGCGGAGCACCAACCCGGATTCGCCAGGTTCTGACCAATCTGCTTGGCAATGCGGTGAAATTCACTGAACAGGGCACGGTGTCGCTCAACGTGAAGGTGGTTGAAAGAGATTCGGTTCAAACCACGCTCCGATTTGAAATTACGGATACCGGAATCGGGATTGACCCGGCAATTCAGCGCCACATTTTTGATCCTTTTTCGCAAGCGGACGAATCCATGACTCGTCGGTTTGGCGGTACGGGCCTGGGGCTGGCGATTTGCAAGCAACTGGTGGACATGATGGGCGGTGAAATCGGAGTTGAAAGCGCGCTTGGGCAAGGTGCCTGTTTCTGGTTTACAGTTCGACTGGCTTCACATTCAGTTCAAGAAAATCACCATCCGTTGAGTGCGCCCTCAACCGATCACACTCAACCCCCTCTGCCAACCCAACCGGCAACTTCAAAAAACCTTCCTTTGGAACAACCTGTCTTGCTGGTCGAAGATAACATCGTGAATCAAAAAGTCGTGTGCCGGCAACTTGAAAAACTTGGACTGAAAGTCACCATCGCCAATAATGGTAAGGAAGCGGTTGAAGCCACACGCCATACGGCATTTGCCTTAATCCTGATGGATTGCCATATGCCTGAAATGGACGGCTTTGAAGCCACCGCCAAAATCCGCCAGCAGGAAGGCCCTGACCGCCATATACCGATCATTGCCCTGACCGCCGGCGCGTTGCAGACCGATGCCGACAAATGTTATCAGGCCGGAATGGATGACTTTCTGGCCAAACCCTTTAAACCCGAAGAATTGCGCCACCTTCTTCAGCGCTGGCTGAACCCTTTGGAGTGCGGCGGTTTGACGCCGCTTTAGGTTTCCATACTCAAACAAAACGAGAACACAGTATGAAAAATAAAAGCGTCCCCTTCTCTATCGGCGATTGTGTCGTTGTCAAAAAAGGTGTCAAAGACCCGGATTCCGGTATCAACATGGGCGACTGGCAAGGCCGGGTGATCAAGATTCAAGAGACGAATCCTGAAGAAACCCTGCTGGTCATTGCCTGGGATAGCATTACGCTCCAAAACCTGCCGGCTTCTTACATCAAGGAAAGCGAAGAACAAGGGCTTGACTGGGCCGAAATGTGCCTGGGCCTGAAAGATGTCAAACCGGCTATCGCCCGCGATACGCCCAGGGACGTTGAGCGGATCGCCTCCGAAATCAACTCCAACGCCCACTGGTACGGTCTTGGTGACGAAGGGGCTCGAATTCAAGCGGTTCTTGCCGACGTTCATCCCAGAGATGAACGAGGCGCCCTGGATGCCTGGTATGAACACCTGGAAGAAAACCTGTCATTTCCCTTTGAAGCTGAAATCACCGAACCTCAGCGCGGGGGACAGCTCCGCTATGGTGATAAGGTCAAGGTCCTCGACATTCTTGACCAGGATGACATGTATGGAATTCTGGTGGCGGTCAAACGGGGTTCAGCGACTTATCACTTTCCGCTCTGTGATTTGACGGTGGTGGGAAAAGATTCTCCAACCAAACAACTGGTATCGGATTATGCCGTCTGGTTTGCCAATCGGTAGCGAAGTGACAAAGTGAATTGATTGAACAGTTTATCTTTTCCCAAACCTTAAACCCAGCCATTCTTTGTTTGAATGGTTTCTCGATTTCAACCCAAAAAGCTGGCAACCTGGAATACCTGGCGACTTCAATCAAGCGGGAAAAAGTTAAGAGTTCCGCCTTCAGGCGGGTTTTGTACCCCAAATTTGGTCTCAAAGGACACGGTGACCGCCTCAAGGCGGAACTCTTGACTTTTTCTTGATGGTTGAAGTGGTTGAGTCTTCTAAATTGGCATCGGCTTTGGTTCAGAATTGAGAAATCATTCAAATTGAGAATTGCTGCCTTAAACCCAATCCCAAATCCTAAATGATCTTGTATGCCACGAATTTTCGACAATATTGACCTGCCGTTTCTCCCAACCTTGAGCCAAACACTTCAAACTGCCATCCGGGCTGATTTCTGTGTGGGGTATTTTAATCTGCGTGGCTGGAAAGAAATTGACACCCACCTTGAGCACTGGGTGCCAGAGCAAGGACAACAATGTCGCGTGCTGGTTGGGATGCAGCGGCCTGGGCAGGATGAACTTCGGCTGGCACTCAGCCTGACCAGACATGAAGAAGAGGTTGATAATGAGACCGCCGTAAAACTCAAGAAACGATTGGCTGAGGAGTTTCGCGAGCAACTGCTGATTGGGGCGCCGACCAATCAGGATGAAGCGGCGTTACGGCGGCTCTCAAGCCAGATCAAAGCCAGAAAAGTCATCGTCAAATTGTTTTTGCGGCACACGCTCCATGCCAAACTCTACCTTGTGTTTCAGCAAAATTTGAATATTCCGATTGTTGGGTTTCTCGGAAGTAGCAACCTCACCCTGGCTGGGCTTTCCCATCAGGGTGAACTCAACATTGATGTGCTCGACGGTGATGCCTGTCAGAAATTGGCGCGGTGGTTTGAAGATCGCTGGAATGACCGGCTCTGTCTCGATATTTCGAAGGAACTGGTCCAGATCATTGATGAAAGCTGGGCAAGGGAAACAATTCTCCCTCCTTATTATATTTACCTCAAAATGGCGTACCATCTGGCCCAGGAAGCCCGAACCGGGCTGGCGGAATTTCAGATTCCGTCGGAGTTTCGAAACACGCTGTTTGAATTTCAAAAGGCAGCCGTGAAGATCGCGGCGCATCACCTCAACAAACGAAACGGTGTCCTGATTGGTGATGTGGTTGGGCTTGGAAAAACGCTGATGGCCACGGCGCTGGTACGGATCTTTGAAAATGATTTCGACCTGGAAGCCCTTATCATTTGTCCGAAAAACCTGGTGAAAATGTGGGAAGCACACCGCGAACGGTATGGCTTGCGCGGGAAGGTCCTCTCGTTAACCCGTGTGACGGCAGAGTTACCGGCGTTGCGTCGGTATCGCCTGGTCGTGATTGACGAAAGTCATAACCTGCGGAATAAGGAAGGGAAACGCTATAAAGCACTTCTAGACTACCTCCGAAAAAATGAAAGCAAGTGCGTGTTGCTTTCGGCGACGCCTTACAACAAAACCTATCTCGATCTGGCAGCCCAGCTTGGGTTGTTTATTCCGGAAGATAAAAATCTTGGGGTCCGGCCTGAAAACCTGCTGCGCGAAATTGGATTGACGGAATTTGAACGGCGCCACCAGTGCCCGGTTCATTCGCTGGCTGCCTTTGAAGCAAGTGAACATCCCGATGACTGGCGGGAACTGATGCGTCTCTTTCTGGTCAGACGGACTCGCAGCTTTATCCAAAACAACTATGCCCAGACCGATGCTGAATCTGGGCGCAGATACCTGACTTTTGAAGATGGCAGCCGCTCTTACTTCCCGAACCGGCTTCCGAAAACCGTCAAATTCACGATTGATGACAGTGACCCAAATGACCAGTATGCCCGTCTCTATGCTGATCAAATCGTTAAAATCCTGGATAAATTGACTTTACCGCGCTATGGGCTTGGAAATTATGTTTCAGCAAAGCCCCATACTCCACCAACCCAGCTTGAAGCGAAACAGCTCAAGGATTTATCCCGTGCTGGAAAACGGCTGATGGGGTTTTGCCGAACCAACCTGTTTAAGCGACTGGAAAGCAATGGTCAGGCATTTATCCAGTCACTCGAACGGCATATTCTGCGCAACTTCATCTTTTTGCACGCGATTGAGACGGACCAACCACTGCCAATTGGAGCACAAGGAGCAGAACTGCTTGATACACAGGTGACGGATGCCGATGCGGACGACATCATTTTTACATCCGATATGTTTGAAGATGACGGCGAATCTTCCGACACAGCGCCATCACCACCGGCCAATCGGTTGCAAAGGTTGGAGGATTACCAACAACGCGCGGCTGAAGTCTATGCCCTGTACACCACCGAATATCGGCGGCGGTTCAAGTGGCTTTCGCCCCGGTTCTTCACCAAATCGCTGGCCAAAGACCTGAAGGCTGACGCGATTGCCCTGCACGGAATCCTCAATCAATGTGGCGACTGGGCACCAGATCGCGATGCCAAACTGGATGCCTTATTCAAATTGCTCACCGAACAACACGCCGGTGAAAAAGTCCTGGTCTTTACCCAGTTTGCCGATACGGTTCGGTACCTGGAGGAGCAACTCCAGTCTCGATTTCGACAAAATGGCCTGAATCCAACCAAAATTTCCGGCGTGACCGGAGATTCGGCTGACCCAACCGGCCTTGCCTGGCGATTTTCACCAGCGAGCAACCAGAAACGGGAGCAAATTCCACCTGAGCGCGAACTCCAGGTGCTGGTGGCAACTGATGTCTTGAGCGAAGGCCAAAATCTTCAAGATGCGTGGGTTATCGTCAATTATGACCTGCCCTGGGCGATCATTCGACTGATCCAGCGGGCCGGACGCGTGGACCGTATCGGCCAACAATCTGACCGCATTCTTTGTTATTCATTTTTACCGGCGGAAGGCGTCGAACGCATCATTGGCTTGCGGAAACGCATTGTCCACCGGCTCAGAGAAAATGCGGAAGTGGTCGGAACTGACGAAGTCTTTTTTGAAGATGATCGCGGGGAGAACATCCTGCTCAACCTGTACCACGAAAACGCCGGTATTTTGGACACCGATGACGACACCGAAATTGACCTGGTTTCTTATGCTTACCAGATTTGGAAAAACGCGATTGCCGCCAATCCAGGTCTGCAAAGCACGATTACCGGGCTGGGCAATGTCGTCTTTTCGACCAAAGCCCATCAGCCATCACCACGATCACCAGAGGGTGTATTGCTCTACCTCCGCACACCCGAAGGCAACGACGCCCTGGCCTGGGTTGACCAGAATGGCCACAGCGTCACCGAATCGCAATTTGCTATTTTGCGCGCCGCTGATTGCACGATTGAGACCCCAGCGTTGCCACGACTGGAGAAGCATCACGAACTGGTTCAGGCTGGCGTGACCCACATCGCGGCTGAAGAAAAACGCATCGGCGGACAGTTGGGCCGTCCGACAAGCGCCCGGTATCGGACCTATGAGCGGCTCAAACACTATGCCGAATCACTACGCGGAACGCTTTTTGAATCAAAAGACTTGCTCAAAGTGTTGGAAGATATTTATCGTTATCCGCTTCGCCAGTCAGCTAGTGAAACCCTCAACCGTCAAATCCGAAGCGGCATCTCTGACCCAACCCTGGCCGAACTGGCAATCGCCCTCCGCGATGAAGACCAGTTGTGCATTATCCACGACGAAGACCAGACCCAGGAACCACGGATTATTTGTTCGTTGGGGTTATCTGGGCAGGTAGAAACGTAGGGGCGGATCAATTGGGGCGGACACGCAGGTCTGCCCGTACATCCGCCCTGGATTTTATAAATGGGGCGGATCAATTGGGGCGGACACGCAGGTCCGCCCCTACGATCCGCCCGCTATACCAAAATAAAATGGTGGAACGATATGGTTTACAATTCTGAAAAACACCATCGCCGGTCCATTCGATTGAAAGGGTATGATTATTCCCAGGCAGGTGCCTATTTCGTCACCATCTGCGTTCAAAACCGATTGCATTTGTTTGGAAATATTGAAGATGGGGTAATGAATTTGAATCCGGCGGGCCAGATGGTCGAACGATGGTGGCAGGAATTACCACACAAATTTCCAACCCTGGAAATTGATGAATATGTAGTGATGCCAAATCATTTCCACGCCATTATCGTCATTGACGACCAACCACCCGGTTCCCATCAGGAGGGCGGTTCCCATCAGGAGGGCGGACACGTAGGTCCGCCCCTACCCCGCCCTTCTGATGGGAATCGCCCGAATTTTACCGTCGGAACAATCGTGCAATGGTTCAAAACCATGACGACCAACGAATACATCCGCCACGTCAAACAAGACCGGTGGACGCCATTCCCCGGAAAATTATGGCAACGTGATTATTTCGAGCATATTGTCCGCAATCAGGAATCCCTCAATCGAATCCGCGCCTATATTGCGTCAAACCCGGCAACCTGGGACCAGGATCGGGAAAACCGGTAATGGGCGGATGTTGGGGCGGACCTGCGTGTCCGCCCTGTCCGCCCTGTCCGCCCTGTCCGCCCTGTCCGCCCTGTCCGCCCTGTCCGCCCTGTCCGCCCCTACGTCCGCCCCAATGTCCTCCCTAACCCCAAACCGTTCATCCAAAATGATTTATGACAACCCTGAATATCCCACGCACCCGAAATCTGCTGCAAAAATTTGATTTTAAAACACTTTTTATCGAAGAACTTGGCTGGGACAGAAACCGGTCAACGCTTCCAGTTCTCGTTGACGGAAAATCTTTTCAGTTGTCCGCCGTTGCTCACAAACGTGGGTTTGCAGTTTTTCTTTGTGAAATAACGGCTGGACAATCCCTTGATTACCAAACCCGCCGCAAAATTGAGCAACAAGTGGTCAAATCTGCCTTTGAGCATTTAATTATCTTTGTTGATACAGCTCAGGGCGTTCAAATCTGGCAATGGGTCAAACGTGAACGGGGCAAGCCAACGGCCTGTCGTGAGCATACCTACCACATCAACCAACCGGGTGATGCACTCATTCAAAAATTGCAGACGCTGGTATTTACCCTCGATGAAGAAGAATCGCTGGGGCTTCTGGACGTGACACAGCGTGCCCGTGATGCTTTTGACCTGGAACGAATGACGAAACGGTTTTATGACCGATTCAAAACCGAGCATGACGCATTTTTTAACTTCATTGCAGGGATTCCTGATGCCGAAATGCACCGCTGGTACACATCAGTGATGCTCAACCGCCTAATGTTTATTTACTTTATCCAGAAGAAAAACTTCCTGGACAATAACCCTGATTACCTGCGGAAAAAATTGGAAGTCAGCCGACAAACCGGCAAAGATCAGTATTACACCGAGTTTCTGTGTCCGTTGTTTTTCGAAGGATTTGCCAAAAAGGAGGGTGACCGGTCAGCCGCAGCCCGACAAATGCTTGGGCAGGTGCCCTACCTCAACGGCGGCTTGTTTATGAAACACCAGATTGAGGAACTTCACGGAGAGAAAATTCAGATTGCCGACATAGCTTTTGAACGGCTCTTTGATTTTTTTGACCAGTACCAGTGGCATCTGGATGAACGCCCATCGCGTCACGATAACGAAATCAATCCCGATGTGTTGGGCTATATCTTCGAGAAATACATCAATCAGAAGCAGATGGGGGCTTATTACACCAAAGAAGACATCACCGAATACATCGGCAAAAACACCATTCTTCCCTACCTGTTCGATGTCGCCCGCCAAAAATGTAAAATCGCGTTTGAAGGTGAAACCACCGTTTGGAAGTTGCTCCAAAACGATCCTGACCGATATATCTATGACGCTGTCAAAAAAGGAGTTGACCAGCCTTTGCCGGATGAAATCGCGGTTGGGCTGGGCGATGTTGCCAAACGAACGGAGTGGAATAAATCGGCACCGGCTGAGTTTGCGCTCCCGACTGAAATCTGGCGTGAAGTCGTCGCCCGCCATCACCGCTATGAAGAAATCCGCACCAAACTGGCGGCGGGTGAGGTCCGCGACATCAACGACCTGATTACCCTCAATCTCAACATCCGGCAGTTTGCCCAGGATGTGATTGAAAACGCGGAAGGCCCGGAATTGCTGCGCGCTTTCTGGCAGGCTATCGAAAAAGTCACGGTGCTTGACCCAACCTGCGGTTCCGGAGCATTTCTCTTTGCGGCGCTCAATATCCTGGAGCCGCTCTATGACGCCTGCCTTGATCGGATGCAGGTTTTCCTCGATGACCTGGCCCGGTCAGATCATAAGCATCACCCGAAAACCTTCAGTGACTTTCGTGAAACGCTTGAGACGATTGACCGCCATCCCAACCGGCGCTACTTCATTTTCAAATCCATCATTATCAACAACCTGTTTGGCGTGGATATCATGGATGAAGCGGTTGAAATCTGTAAACTACGGCTTTTCCTCAAGTTAGTGGCCCAGGTCGAGCAAGTGTCAGATATCGAGCCGTTGCCCGACATTGATTTCAACATCCGCGCCGGAAATACCCTGGTCGGGTTTGCAAACTACGACGAGGTGAAACTTGCCGTCACCCGCAAGTTCGACTTTGACAATGCGATGGGGCGCATTGACGAAAAAGCACAGGATCTTGATCGGCTGTTCAAACTCTTCCGCCAGCAACAAACCGAACTCGGTGGCGACGTTACCCCAAAAGATAAAAAGGATCTGCACGACCGCTTAAAAGAACTGGAAGATGAACTCAACCTGTATCTGGCTGGTGAATATGCGGTTAAGGTAGATCAAAAAGGGGCGTATGAAACATGGCTCACTTCCCACAAGCCGTTTCACTGGTTTATTGAGTTTTATGGAATCATCAAGGACGGGGGGTTTGATGTGGTGATTGGGAACCCACCGTATGTGGAAATATCCACAATCAGGTCTGTTTACAAGTTGATCGGTTTTGAAACAGATGTATGTGGAAATTTATATGCACCTTGTATTGAGCAGTCATTCAGTCTATTGCAAAACACTGGTCGCTTTGGATTTGTTGTGCAACAGCCTATCGTTTCAACCCAAAGAATGAAAACCGTTAGAGATTTTTTGATTAGAGAATCTTCTATTGTGCTCAGCAGTACATTTGATGACAGACCAAGCAAACTTTTTGATGGAATGCACCATGCACGGATTGCAATTTTGATTGCTGAAAAACGTCCTTCCGTTAACTCCGCTGTACTTTATGTCACTCCATATAAGAAATGGTACAAAGAGGAGCGAGATATTCTTTTTAACAGCCTCAGCTACTTTGGCCCAATTAACCGCTTTGATATTGGTTGTTTTCCAAAAATTCGATCAAAAATCGAATGGAACCTGGTAAGTAAGTTATTTTCAATGCCTCGTAAATTTGGTGAACTGCTTGTCTCACAACATACCAACTATCAAATTTTCTATAAAATCACTGGAGTTGGTCACTGGTTTACTATCACGTGTCGTCCACCCAAGTTTTACCGTGAAGGCACTGAATCGTCCTCAACGAGGGAAGAAACAATAAATTTTCCAACCTTGACAAACCGTGAAACCGCCTTTGCCCTTTTGAACAGCACACTTTTTTATTGGTTTTATCAGGTAAGAACAAATTGTCGAGATTTCAACCCGTCGGATTACAAAATCTTCCCAATACCAAATAGAATTGAAGTAATTGATCTATCTGATCATTCAAAAAGACTTCAGAGAAAACTTGATGCATCAAGTACGTTAATTCAAGTAACTCACAGTAAGACAGGAGCAATTCAACTTGAGCAATTTAAACCAAAAGAAGCAAAAGACATCATCGATGAAATCGACCGTGCCCTTGCCAAACACTACGGCTTTACCGACGAAGAGCTAGATTTCATCATCAACTATGACATCAAGTATCGGATGGGTCGGGATAGCGGGGATAGCGAAGATTGACAATAGTCACGGACGATGCAAAAACAGACAACCCTTTTCAATACAATAACTTTTGCCAAAGGAATCGAATGTGAGCGAAACCAATTGGAACCCAACGAAGATTATCCGGTATGTGAAAACAGTTGATTCCAGTTCACGAACAGCTATTGTTCACACTGATGCTGGAAGAGCCTATCTGAAAGCAACCAACAATCCAGAAGGACGGCATATTCTGGCGTGCGATTGGCTAGGAACGAAACTGGCACATGAGTTTGGACTACAAACCTTTGATGCGGCTATCTTGAATATCACGGAGGAGGACCAAATCCCAATCCAGGGTACAATCCTTGCTGAAGTTGGGGCAGCCTTTGTCACGCGATCCGAGGTTGGGATCCCAATGGGGCAACTCCGGGCATTAACAGGGGTTGCCAATACAGAAGACGTAGCCCGCCTGGTTGTCTTTGATACGTGGGTTCGCAACTGTGACCGTTATGCACCAGGCTTGCGCCAGGGGAAGCCTCGGTCAAATGCTGACAACGTTTTCCTCTCCATGGAAACAGGCACTTTGGTGTTGAAGGCAATTGACCACGGGCACATTTTGACCTGTGGAAAACCCCTGTCGTCACGACTGGCACATATCGAATTTGTCCAGGAGTCAAAGCTTTACGGGCTGTTCCCATTCTTTTTGGGATCAGTAACGGCTGAAGATATTGACCGCGAAGCCAAGCGGCTGAAAGATATTCGCCCTCAGTTTTGGCAAACCATCTTGCGACACCTGCCTGTCGAATGGGATGTGTCGGATACTACCAAACAGGCAATTGATCAATTTCTGTCGGATAGGGCGCAATTTCTCATCAAGCGGATCGGTGAAATTGCCGCCCAGGAACTCAGTTCCACCTTGCAGGAGGGAGAGACCATATGAACGACAATCTCAAATCTATCAAAGGGTATTATTCGCTTCTCCAATATGTGCCCGATTTAGAACGCTCTGAAGGGGTAAACGTTGGCATTGTGTTGTTTTGTCCAGACATTCAATTTTTGAAAATCAAGACCGATCCGAGCAATGACCGGATTCGACGGTTCTTTGGTCACGACCGCGAATTCAACCCAGCCATCCTGACTGCCTATAAAGATATTTTTTCAGAGCGGTTGGAGTATGAATTCAGTCAGCGGAAACTGACGACGCTCGCCGAGTTTGAACACTTTGTTGATACGCGTGCCAACGTTATGCTCTTGACGAAACCACGCTGGGTCAAAGTTTATGATCCAGAAGCCGAACTGGAACATCTGTTTCAGACGTTGGTCGGCACACCAGTACGTGCCATCGCCAAAACAGCAAGTGCTGAACCAGCCACGATTTCCGCCACATCTGGGCAACTCATTTTCACCCAACCAAAAGAAGTTAAACACCTGTTTACCCAGAAACTCACTCAGCGGAAACTGACGGCAAAAATTACTTCAAACCTCAAACTTGAATTGCCATTGTTAAAACACACCCAGACCTACCCGGTGGCCTATCACAATGGAGCCCTCAACGTAGTGAAACCAGTTGTGTTTGGAGAGACAGAAACCAAGGCAAGCAATCACGCCTGCCGTCTGGCGGTTGAAGGTACCGCCTTGCGGAAATTGCCTGAACCAGCCGTTTTGCGGGTGCTGGCCGGATTTAAGTCTGAAAATATTGACCTCATTGCGCAGGTCACGGAGTTGCTTGGAACGTTTCAGGTCAAACTCTACCGGGCTGATGAAATGGATATGCTGATTGAAGAAATCGAACGCAACGCACACGAATAGGCTGCCAGATGAAACTGACACACCTCACTTCGAAAGACCCTGAGTATCCGGCAATACTCACGAACGTGATGGGAGCTAAAGCCCCACAAGTCCTTTCAATGATTGGAGATATTTCTATTTTAAAGCGCCCGACCGTGGCGCTTTTTTGTTCGGTCAAATGCCCTGGCGAGTTGATTTTGAAGACCTACGATTTGGCTCAGCAGTGGCGAGCTGAAGAAACCACTATCATCAGCGGTTTTCACTCCCCGATTGAACAGGAATGCCTCGTGACCCTGCTGCGTGGGAAACAATCAATCATCATTTGCCCGGCGCGTGGCCTCGAAGGCATGCGCCTCAAGGATGAATGGAAAAAGCCGCTGGTGGATGAACGGCTACTCTTGCTTTCGATTTTTGGTCAACCGTGCAAACAGCCGAGCGTGCGGACAGCCACGCTTCGCAATCAGTTTGTGGCGACATTGGCCGATCAGGTTTTTGTCAGTTATGCGGCGGAAGGCGGAAAAACCGAACAGTTTTGCAAAACGCTGATTGAACAAGGCAAATCCGTGCTGACTTTCGAAAGCAAGGCAACGGAAAATCTCGTCACACTTGGGGCGGAGGTATTCAAGATTAAAACTGAGAGCACAAAAAGCGCTGAAGGATGAAAGGACTGAAACAAGCTTATGAAAACACCAGCCGAGCTTGAAAACAGCGAATACCAGGAATTTTTGACTCATCTCAAAACCCGAATCCGGGAAATCTCAAATATATGTGAGCATTTGCCGAAAATTACCCCCACAAACAATTCGTGCAGCAGCCTGCTGCACAAATTCCCTGGCAATGGCAGTAAGTTAAGAATGGGAGCGCGGGTATCCTGCCCACTTGTATTTCAATTTCAACCAACTGCGGGTGAGACGCCCGCGCTCCCAGCAGAAACTTTTTTCTATTTGCCGAGAATTACCCTGACGAGCAATTTGTGCAAGAAGTGCTTGCACAAATTCCCTAAGGGAGCGTTAAAAAACGGCTAACGTTGCTCTATCCCTCCGGGATGAGAACCAAAAACCGACAGGTGAAAGGAATATCACCCTCCAGTCACAAGTTCATTTTTTTGCGACTCACGACTCGCTACTCGCTACTCGCTTTCCAAAAAAGTGCTATACTGCCCGCCGCCACAGCCCGTTTGAGCACAACCAGCACAGTTCACCTGACTTTTTTTCTCGACCGTCGCCAGCCCCACCACCCTCAGGGTGTATCGGCGATGCACGTTTCATCTTCTCAAGGTGTGTGTACCATGCGAAAAGCAACCCTGCTTTTTTTTGCTCTCTTTGCTTCGGTCATCCTCAGCCTCAATCAACTTCCACTGAGCCAGGCCGCCCCCAACACCGCGCCGGTAACTGCCATTCAGCCTGCGTCCCAGGCCAAACCCAAACCAGTGGCCAAAAAAGCTGGCGCCGGCGACAAGACTGCTGGCCAGACCAGGTTATTCCCCAAGCCGAAGCCTGATCCGACCCGGGCCCAAACACCTGAGATTGATACCGCGTTGTTTTTGACCGAGGAATTTCAGGGCGTCCAGAGCCGCGTTCCGCGCCCCTATGCAGAAGCCCGCGACCAGATTGGCCAGTTGCTCACCAAATATCCGCAAGACACCAAACTCCTGCGCTATGCGGCCAACCTGGATGAAAAGCTCGGCAATTTTGACCAGTCCATCACGGAGATGCAGCAGTACACAGAGTTGCGCGGCAATGCTCCGAACGCGCTCCGGCGGCTGGCGGCCTTCTACCACCAGCGGGCGATGTTTGCCGACGAAGTACGCACCTTGCAACGGCTGGCGCCAGTGGCATTTCCGTTTGAACGCGACGCCATTTACCAGGAAATTGCCAAACGCGTCAAACAGCATAGTTTACAGGGATTTGACCTGGCTGAATTTTACCGAAAGACGATTGAAACTGATCCAAATAACCTCAAACTGGTTGAACAGTACATCACCCAACTGACCGAAACCCGGAACTACACGGAAGCCACACGGGCCCTGACCGAACTCCAGCCAAAATACCCGGCTGACCTGCAGTACTTTCTCAAAACCAGAGCCAGCGTCTATGAACAGACCCAGGATCGCCGCCGGGCCGAAGCTGTCTACGGCGATGCCTTTGACCCGCTCTGGCCGCGCCCGATTGTGAGCGATTATTATGACCTGCTCCGCCGGATTGGCCGCTATCGGTCATATCGCCGCGACCTGCAGGAGAAATTTCTGCGCTCGAAAACGGCTGATTTCAATGTGGCCACCCGACTCTTTAACCTCTATGCCTATGAAGCCAACCTCGAACAGGCACAGCGGGTCGTCACCGAATTTGAAAATCGCCGAACCGCCCAAAAAGCATCCTGGAACCGCAAAGAACTGGAAACTCTGGCCGGACAGTGTCTCCAGATTGGCAGCTATGATCTGGCATCGCGGTTTCTCTATTCAATGTACCTGATGCAGGGCCTGCAACCGGGTACGCATGAACGCGAACAGACCCTGGCCAGACTGACCCAGTTGCTCCTTGATGCCCAGACCAACGGCCTCCCCTTGAGTACCGGCGACCTCTCGTTTTATCGGGACGTAGCCCAAATTGATCAGGGCGCGGGCTTTTTGAATGGAACACTGTCGCTCATCCTGGCCGGCAGCAGCCCGCAAAGTGAATTCAAAGCGGTTGAAAGTTCAGCCGTGGCGTATTTTAACCGCGCCTTTGCCCATCGCCTCTACACCGGACTCAAAACCGAATACCCGGCGTCCAAACAACTGCCGGAACTGACCGCCAAACTGCTCGATGCGTTTACGGCAATGGGTGAATATGAAATCGTGGTCAAACTCGGCGATGAATTCCTCAAACAAAACCCGCAATCACCAAACTTTGATGTCATTACTCTGAAAATTGCCGATGCGGAAGTCCGTCTAAATCGTCGAGCCAGCGAACGGACCCGACTCATCGCCTTGATGGATCGCAAAGCCGCCGAACTCAAGCCCGGCCAATTGCTCGTGCCGGTGGCCTCGAAACGATGGACCTACAAACCGACACCAGTGCCGGGAGAAACCGTCGCCACCGATGGGACTCCGGTTGAAGAATCCGAATCTGAAACTGATTCAGGCAGCACGGTTTATGAAATTTATGACCCGGCGGAAGGCAGCGATAGCGATTCATCGGAGTATCAATATTATGACTATCCGACCGACTATCTGGGAAACGGCATCCAGCCAGCCGATGCCATTACTTATAGCCGGGTTCTGGAGCGGGTGATTGCGAGCTATGCCGCCGAGGAAAAACCCCAGGAAACGCTCAAGTTCCTCTATGGCGAAATCAAAAAACATTCGCAGGAAGAAGGACTCTATGAGCAAATGCTGAAGTGGCTGGGGCAAAACAGCCTGGTTGACGATCAACTCAAAGTGTATTCCGATGCGGTGCGCCGCTTTCATACCAACACCTGGTACCACCGCATGGCGCGCTGGTATGTTCGCAATGACCGGAAGCAGGCGTTTGAGCAGTACTCGCGTGAACTGACCGAGATTCTCGATGACGGCGACATCGAAGAATACCTGCAACAATTCATTACTCAGGCTGACCCAAACAGCAACCAGAACGACGCCCGGCTGTACCTCGAATTGTATCGGTTTGCCCACGACCGGTTTCCAACCAATGTCTCGTTTGTTAAAGGTCTGTTGACCTATTACAAACAAACCAAAAACTGGAAAGAATGGGAAAAATTATCAGCTCAGTATTACTTTTCAGACCCGGATATTCGTGAAGAACTCTTGCGGTGGCAATCGCAAAGCAACACCTTACGGTCAAACTATGAAGCCGCTAAAGGCCGGGCGGCAACTTCGCCGGTGTACAATCAATTTGCCGCCGATGGTGCGATGTGGCTCTCACACCACGACGAAGCCCTGACCGCCTATCGCGAACTGGTCAAAAAATATCCGGGCGAGCCCCAATATGCCGAACGGCTGGCCAAAATGGCCCGGTCGCTGGGCAGCCAGGACATCAAACTCTATGAGGAATCTGCCGCCGCCTGGATCAGCCTCGCCAAAGTCTATCCAACGTCACATACCTTCCCGACCCAGGCCGGCGAAGTCTATGCCGAAATGAGCGATTTCAAACGGGCTGGCGAGCAGTGGGACGCCATTCTCAACCGCGAACGCGGCAACCCGGAAACATTTCTCGAAGTCGCCAGCATTTATTGGGATTACTTTCAGTATGATGATGCCATCCGTATTTTGAGCACCTTGCGCCAGACCATGGGCAGCACGACGGCCTACGGCTATCAGATGGGCGCCATCTATGAAGGCAAAAACCAGATGGATCGGGCGATTGCCGAATATGTCGCGGTCCTGGTCGAAGTTGGCGACACACGGACCCAAACCGTCAAACGCCTGCGGCAACTCACGCCGCGCAAAGATTATGCGGCTCAGATTGCCAGGGCCTTTGCGGCCCGTGCCGCCCAACCGGGTGCTAATGACGACGGCCAGTTGACGCTTGGGTATGTGGAATATTTAAAAGCCGTTAAACAGTTTGACGAAGCCTTTACCCTGCTCAAACGCGACGTCCAGACCCGCACCAGCCCTGAATTCCTCGAAGCCGCTAGCGATGAATTCCGTCGCAATCGGCGAACCGATGAAGAAGAACAAACCCTCAAGCGGCTCGTGACGCTGGCCCGCGACGAACACGAAGCCATGAAATATCGGCTGCAACTGGCGGCCTTTTATGAGCGCAATAATCAGGTAGACACCGCCGTGTCGGTTATGGATCGCCTCACCAGCGAATTTGCCACCAATCTGGGCGTGCTGCAGGAAGCCACTCAGTTTTACTGGCGCGTTGGGCTGCTTGATAAATCCATTGCGCTCTATCAACGCACGTCAACCCAGGCGGTGGGACAGTACAAACGTCAATTTACGCTCCAGCTTGCCAAACGCCAGATGGATGCCGGCAAACTGGCGGATTCTGAAAAGACGCTCCGGACGTGGTATGGTGAAAACCCGCTTGATATCGAAGCCTTTACCCTTCTGACCAAAGTTCTGGCTGAATCCAATCAGTCAGAAGCCCTGGCCGAACTGTATAAAACCGGACTCAAAAACATCGCCAACGGAAACCTCAGCTCTGATGAACGCCGCAACAAAACGGCGGATTTGCGGCTGGGTTTGATCGAAACACTTACCAAACTCAAACGCCACAGCGAAGCGGTTGACCAGTACATTGAAATCATCAATCGGGATCCGGAGAACACAACCGCGCTGGCAGCGGCGTTGCGTTATTCGTCGCGCACCGGGCAAATGGGCCGGTTGCGGGCCTACTATACCGATCTGGCCCAAAAAGCGGACCGAAACTATCGCTGGAATGTCGTGCTGGGTGAAATCTCGATTTACAACGGTGAAGTCACTGTCGCCTCTGACCAATACCGGCAGGCAATTTTAAATGAACCACAGCGGCTTGATTTCCGCTCAAAACTGGCCGGGTTGTATGAGCAGCTTGGGCGCTATGACGATGCGGTAGCGGTGCTCCGGCGGGCCTACGAAATTGACGCCGGCAATTCGGAATGGCTCGTGACGCTGGCCAGTCTCTATATTCATCAAGGAAAAGCCGATAAAGCGGTTGAAACCCTGCGCGAAGCGGTTACGGTTCGGAAAAACACGCTGGCCGCCACTTATTTCCAATATGGTCAGATTCTGCTTTCGGCGGGCATGGTCAAGGAATCGGTGAAATTCTTTGAAGACGGCGTTGAAAAAGTCCGCCGTGATCCATACCGGAATGCCATTTCTTCCTATGAAGCCGGTAACTGGCTGACCGCCGTGGCGCTTACGGAAACACCGCTGACGGCACTGACCAAAGCTGAAACCCTGGTGAATCTACTCACTGCCGAGGCCAACAAACCCAATAATGCCCAACCGGGAACACCTCGGGGTTCAGCGGAAACCGTCCGGTCCACGCTCCGTGAAAAACTGGCGGAGATTGTCTTCAACTATGCCACGCCCGCCCAAATGACTGAACTTGAAGCCGCCCTTCGCAAGCGGGTGGACCAAAACCAGGCCAACACCATCGAAAGCCTGACCAACCTCAATTCACTGGTTGAATGGTTTGACATGCTGGGATTGACGGCTGCCCAGGAAGCCGCGCTCATCCGGGCCAAAGACGTGGCCTATGCCATCCGCACCAACAATCAGGATGGGCGCTTCCACACGCAACTCCAGTCGTTGCTTGCGTTTTATCGTTCACGAGAAAACTTCAAGACGGTCATTCAACTCCTCGAAACCGAGGAAAAACGCGAGAAATACCCTGGAACCTACAACTATCCGGTGGCGATTGCCGCCGAGTATCGCGCCGCCGGGGATGTATCAGGCGAGATGCAAACACTGGCCCGACTCTATCGCAGCCAGAGCGGCGATATGGTCACGAGTGAAAACGCGGAAGTCGGACGTTACTTAAACCTGCTCTATACTCAGGGCAAACGCGCCGAACTCGATGCCCTGGCCCAGATTCGCTCGCCGTATCAACTTCAATTGATCAATTTTCTGGCCAAACGACGCGAAAAAGACCTGGCTCGCAAGGCGATTGCCAACGCCGGATTGTCACCGGCGTGGATCAAGTCTCGAACCGCCCAGCTTGAACTGTATTTCCGCAATAGCTCCCCAGACGTGGAACCACTCTTCCGCGAAGTCCTCAACCTGCGGCCAATCGGCGAGCAACTGGCTCAAACGCCAAATCAGCAACGCGAACTGGTCGGCGATGACTGGTACAAAGTCGCGTCAAACTACGGTGTCTGGTTAACCCTTGACCCGAAACGGACCAAAGACGCCAGCCGGTACCTGCTGGCCTACGCCGAAGATTCGCCCAAATCGGATGAAGCCCAACGTGGTCTGGCCAATTTCCACCGGCTCGACAAACGATTTGACCTGGCCAAAGCCCACATCCAACTCGCCAAGGAATTGGATCCAGCACAAATTGAGACCTATGCGCTCGAAGGTTCAATTCTGTATGAATCAGGTGACCGCACTGGCGGGCGAGCGGTGTGGAACCAACTGCTCAACCTGCCCCGCGGCGTCAGCGAAGCTTATGTCCGGTACCTGCAAGTGATGACCGAACATGATTTGTTTCTTGAAGCTCTGCCAGCGGTTGAAGAACGGCTGGTGGCCCGTGTTCGACGCCCGGACGTTGACCCGGAAGATTGGGCAGGTCTGGCCCGCGCGATGAGCGCCACAGCGGATGAAGAACCAAAATTTGCCAAAGCGGTCAATGACAGTTTTGTGCGGGTGATGCAGGCCGTGCCGGAAGATATGAACTTCGGCCTCTTGATCCTGAATGAAAAACTGGTACCTGCCAGCGAAAAAATCCCGTTCCTTCGGATGATGCACAACCGGGCGGCGGATACGGTGCTGGCCGCTTATTCAAACGGGGACTATAACTTCAATAACTATGGCTACTACACCTATTACTTTAATTACAGTTCGCCGGCCAACGTGTTGAAAGTCGTCGAACAACGCTGGATTGACCATCTGCTGGAAAAGAAAAACTATCCAGAAGCTGAAAAAACGCTGGCGGAGATGCGTTCCTTGCGCACACTGCTCTTTGGACAACTGCGTGAAAGTGAGGCGGTCAATCCAGATGAATATTATTCCGATTCGGACGACTTAACCGTTGAACCAACCTGGATGGTGATGGCCCAGGCCGTACTTGAACTGCGCACCAATCGGGCCGCCCTGGCCTTGCAACGACTCCGAACCGCGATTGGACTTGATAAAGCCGATGATTTTCGAGAAGGTGAAATGGATTATGAAGGAAACGACTACAGTTATGACTCGGAAACGAAAGTTACCTATCAGAATGCCTATAACCTTCTTGTAAATGAAAACCATCAGGCCGAAGCTGATGCCCTGCTGGGTGAGTTCTACCAGAAATTCCAATCGCCAAACTCTCCACTGAGCTTCTTTGTTGGAATGGCTGAAATTGAATTTCGCCGGGGGCGAACAGCCGAAGGTCTCGCCCAGTTAACCCGTCTGATCAACAATCGCAACACTGCTGATGCGTTGATTTCAGCAGCGGAAACTGCGGCTCACTACGGACAATTTGCCCAGGCAGTTGAATGGCGGACCAAAGCCACCCGGCTCGCCCCGCTCAACACCCTCAATCGGATTGAGCTGGCAAGAGTTCAGGAACGAGTCGGCACGGCAGAGACCGCCCTGACCACACTGGCCGATCTGATTGATAACCAGAATACAACCAACCCTGAGCGACTGACGGCGATTGAAGTTCTGGGCGGCATTGCCCGCCGCAATCGCACTGCGGCTTCAGCCCTGATGGCCCGGTATACCAGCAAACCGGAATACACATCCCAACTCGTGCTGGCCCAAATCCAGGAAGCAACTGGAAACACCAGTGCCGCCAAATCCATTCTGGATCGGCTGGCAGCCGCACCGTTTGCCACCATGGCCCGGATTGAACGCGGGCAACTGGCGATTCGTGAAAAACAACCCGAAACGGCACTCACGGCCTATCTGGCAGCGCTCAAGGACGATCCAGAGAAACAACTTTCCGAGCGCCTGGCCTTTGCCGATGCCCAGCCGGGAACCAACCTGATCGAACTCTATCTGGCCACCAATCAGTCTCCAGCCGCCCTCCGACTGGCGGGGACGCCAACCACGGAGGAATCAGAATCCAGCGACAGCGATTTGACCAGTTTTACTTATCAAACCATTGTCAACGAAGACAGCCTGCCGGAGCCGGCCCTGCGAACCCTTGCGGCTGAAAGTCGGCGGCATACCCGCGACTATCAACAGCGGGTTTATCCACTTCTGGTCGAAGCCGCTGTCCAGACGGGCGACCTTCCACAAGCGCTCGAATTTGCCCGTGTGGCCCGAAAGTTTGCGAAGACACCGGAACTGATTGCGGCGGCTGACAAGCGGATTGAGACGTTGACTGAGCAGGTCAACCAGTTCAATCGCACCAACCTGATTTTTGGCACGAGCGTGACTGGACCGGAATCATTGGAAAGCACGCTTGGGGAAGCAATTGCGAGGAAATGAGTGAGGTAGCGAGGTAGCGAGATAGCGAGATAGCGAGGAGTCAGTACCACCTGTGTAAGTGGGTGGGAGTCAAGCCTCATAGCGAGGAGTCAGTACCACTTGCGTAAGCGGGTGGGAGTCAAGCCTCGGGTGAAACGAGCGTCAGCGAGTGGAGTTCGTGGGCAATTAAATCGTCGAAAGGAACCTCTTTGTGACAAATCAGACTTCGCTCGAACAATGGAAACAGTTGTTTGATGTCGCCAAACAGTTAAAAGAACAGTCTCCCTGGACCTGGATGTTGGACTCTCATCTCTTTGGCGTTCAAGACCCGGTGAGCAGCAACATTGCCTATTGTTGTGTTTTGGGAAACCTCGGAGAAGTACTTGGCATTGCGGCTTATCTGGGAACAACCGGATTGGAAACATTTATCCAAATCCAGCAGGGTGCCATTGGGATGGATCCTGAAGAACTCCTGTTTATACAAGATTGCCTGATGATGTCATTTGATGATCGAGATTTGCTCGACAAAAACGAACTGGCCACCATCAAGAAACTCGGCTTGAAATTTCGGGGGCGCCAATCCTGGCCGACGTTCAAACGGTATGAACCGGGCTTTGTCCCCTGGCCCGTCAATGCCCAGGAAGCCCAGTTTCTGCTCTACATCATTGAACAGACAATGGTGGTGGCCCAGCAGCTTCGTGAAAATCCGAAATATCTTGAACCTCCCAAAAAAAAGCTCTGGCAGAGACTTACATTAACTGAGCGGTACCTCACCCGCGTGCCAATCCAAACTGGAGACTCCTTGAGTTGGAAAGACGAGTGGCTTGCCCCACCACCGTCCCCCAAACAATCAAGTTCGCTCGGCACCATCAATGAAGTTCAGCTTGAGCGAATCAGTAAGCTGCCAATCAAGCGCGGCGGAACCTGGGAAATTGATTATTTTCATACCCATGCCGCTCTTCGAGATGCCGACAAACCCTATTTCCCGATTATTGGGTTGGTGGTGGAAAGCCAGAGCGCCATGGTGATTGCTCCGGTCATTTGCAAACCCGATCAGATTGGGACACAACTGGTCGGAGAATTGTTCAAGATCGCCGAGGAACATCGAGTGTTGCCACAGACAATCAACGTGCTTCGACCGGAGTTACAGGAATTTTTGTCACCAGTCGGCAAAAAACTCAGCGTCAACATTAAAACTGTCAGACGCCTGCCAGGATTGGAAATGGCTCGGGACTTTATGCGTCAGATGCCAGGATTTTAGGAATGAAGGATGAAGGAAGTGGTTCGTGGTTAGGGAGCGTTAAAAAACAACTTCCCGATTTTCATTTGGGTCGAAGCCATTTTCTTTTGAGTTCGGTGGCACTTTCCCTGACAAAAGCTCAGACCCCGTTGAAGTCTTTGGATTTCTTTTTCGTGTATTTCGTGTATTTCGTGGTTTCCTGCTCTGAAATTCGATCTCTCCGGGTGACTTTCGATAAAAACGGGAAGTTGTATTTTTACAGTCCCTTAGTGATTCGTGGTTAGAAATCAATACTTTCGAAGAAGCACCAGGCATCAGGCACGGTGAGAGACGACTTGCAATCGGGAATGTCCCAGGCCATTGATGGGAACACACCTTCACTGAAAATGACTTCCAGCCGGTCCTTTCTGTCTTTTATGTCCTTTCTCTCCTTTCTGTCCAGGCAGTCGGTATTTTGGGCAAAATTTGGGGGATGAACCATGAAGAATAAACCTTCGTCAACAACCCAAACAGCGCCTGCACCGTGGCTGTATCACCCGACACTTGACCTGATCGTGGGGTGCGGGGCCTGGTCGTTCCCCCTGCTCTTGCTCGATTATGGAATTGGCCCTGGGAAACCCATTGCTGTTCTCGTCAGTTTTTATGCGCTGGCACTGGTGTTTAATTATCCACATTACATGGCCACGCTCTATCGGGCCTATCGCACCCACGAAGACGTCACCAAATACAAATACTTCACCCTCTATTTCACCGGGTTAATTGTCCTGACCGCGATCCTGACGCACTGGTCGTATGAACTGCTGCCGTGGGTCTTTACCACCTACATCACCTGGAGTCCCTGGCACTACACGGGTCAAAACTACGGACTGGCCATGATGTTTGCCCGGCGGGCTGGTGCTCAACCGCCCACCTGGCAGCGAAATCTGTTTTACACCGCGTTTCACTCCTCGTTTTTCATTCTCTTTTTCACCTTCCACAGTGGTCCATCCAGCGACCCGGTACTTGTCTCCCTTGGCTTTCCGATTGGGTTTGGATACTGGGCACGTGTGGTGCTAGTTGGAGTGTTTCTGATCACAAGCCTCTGGAGCATCTGGCTTTTGGTCCGACAATCAAGCTGGAAAGCCATGCTGGCGCCGATTGTTTTACTCTCGACACAGTTTCTCTGGTTTGTGGCGCCGACATTGCTCGAATTCGGATCAGGTGTCTCAATTGCCCAGACCCGGTACAGCTCTGGTGTCCTGGCCGTCATGCACTCGGCCCAGTATTTGTGGATTACCAGTTACTTTGCCCGTCGCGAAGCCCAAACCAGTGCGATTCCAAACTGGAGTTTCGCCGCCTATTTCGGAACGCTGATTGTCGGTGGAATTGCGTTGTTTCTTCCCGGCCCGTGGTTGATCAGCTATGCGTTTCACTATGACTTTGCCGCCAGCTTTTTGATCTTCACGGCAATTGTCAATATTCATCACTTTATGATGGACGGCGTCATTTGGAAATTGCGGGATGGACGCATCGCCGCCCTGCTCCTGACGCCTTCAAGTGGAAAAGTAGCCGCGAGTTCCCAGTACAAAGTCGCGTTGGTTGATGCGGTTCGATGGGTGACCGGCGCGAGCACTGGAGCGCGAGTCTTTCGCATAGCAACCGCCATTGGGTTGCTCTTTCTCGCCGGACTGGATCTGGTCAAGTTCTACTTTACAACCAATGAACAAAACCTTCCGAATCTGGTTCGGGCGGCAGAACTCAACCCATATGATTCAGTCGCTCAACGACGACTGGCCCAGGCTCAGCTTCGACAAAACAATACCGATCAAACCATTGTTGCCCTGCAAATAGCAGTGAAGGTCAACCCTCACGACCCAAATACCCAGCAGTTACTCGGGAAAATGCTGCTCGAACAGGATCGGCTCACCGAAGCCTATGCCCACTATCAACAAATGGTGGTCAATATCCCCAATGATGCCAATGTTTTGATGAACTATGCCGTTTTGGAAGCCCAATTTGGCGATACTGACAAAGCCATTGCCGGTTGGGAACAGGCCCTGCAGCTTGATCCAGGTCAATTGAACGCCCATCGGTATTTGACCGAAAACTATAAACAACAGGGCAATTTCCAAAAGGCGATGTTTCATGCCGAACGGTTTCTGGAATCGGCCAGGAAACTCCCGCCAGATCAAGTCACTCCAGCCGATGTCATGATGATCACCTTGCGTCTGGCCCAATCTGAAGCTCAGTTGAATGCCCAACCGGCGGCCATCACCCACTTTGAAGCGGTCATCACTCAGTCCCGGCAGATTGGGAACCGTGATGTCGAAGCCCTCGCACTGGTTCAATGCGGGGAAGCTTATGGCCAGCTCAAACAATTCGATAAAGCCTTGGGTGTGTATCAACAAGGGTTACAGCTTGAGCGCCCCAACAGCAGCCAGGCTGATTTAGCCGTTGACTGGTTTAACTACGGGCAGTTGTTACAAAGCTGCCAGGCGCCCAACCGCCTGATTTTGGCCTGTTTTCTCAAAGCGGAGACGCTGTTGCTCAATGCCGGATCCGGAGTCCAATCATCTTTGAATGTTGTGCGCCGGGCCCGAATCGAACTCGAATCACGACCTGATAGCGATGCCGCCCAGACCCGCCGTCAGTTGGAAGTCGTTTTGCAAGAAGCACTTCGGTTTCGAAAAAATGGATAGGATGAGCCCCACAGGGAAGTTTCAGTTTTAACCTGCGCAGCCGGTGACAGACAATAGCCCCCGGTGCAACCGGGGGATTGCCCAGTTGCCCTCCTCAACCTGCGCAGCCTAGATTTTGTGCAAACAGCCCCCCTTCCTCAAAATCCTGTTTGTGAAATTGTTTTTCCAGTTTTCCGCCCTTTTGGTTCCTTCACAAACCTCGGTTCAGGTTCAGTGGTCGAAATTCAGGTTCTGAATTTGATCCAGGTGGTTGAAGTTGCTGAGCCTCAATAGACAAAACCGGAAAAATAACTTACAGCAGGTGGCAGAGAGAGAAAGAGCACCCATCCGGGTGAAATCCAACCCTTCCGCAATAGAGAAATTTCAGGTTAAATAACACTATCTCAATGTAGAACGCTGAACTCCGAGGCGACGAACTATGACTCACGAAGAAATGGAACGCACAATGGAATTTATCCTCGCGCAACAGGCCAAATTCAGCGTGGATATTGATTTGTTGAAAGAATCACAGGCGGCATTGACCAATTCAGTGACTGAAATGAAAATCCAGGCCGATCTGGACCGGGCAATAATGCAGGAAGCAATTCATGAAATGCGACAGGGTGTGACCGCCATGCTTTTGATTGCCGAGCGGTTGGAAAAAACAACCAGCGGGCTGGTGCAAGCCCAAATCGGTACCAGTCAGCGAGTGACCCGGCTCGAAGACCGTGTCACCAAACTTGAACAACCCTAATTGCATTTATAGCCTTTCAGAAAATGATTTCTGTACAGCGTTCAAGCTTCAACTTGCGAAACCTTTTCCTCCACAGTATTCAAGTTATTGATTTAAATTGAGTTGCCTGATTTGCTCGAAGAAGACAAGCTAAAGCTTGAACTCTGTACATCAACCCACCTGCTCACTCAGGTGGTACTGACAAGCTCTTCCTTATGTCTGCAATTTCTGCTCGATCAGCGCCCGGATTTCTGCCGAAGGTTCCCGCTGCAAATGGGTTTTCAAACCTTCAAGCGCCTGTGGATCATTAAACGCAATCAGCAGTTTGACCGCTTCCAGGCGAACATCGGTATTCCCGTCATTTAAAATCCCCAACATCAATTCAACCACTTTGTCGCTCGACTGGCGGGCCAGTTCCTGCAAGGCGGCAATGCGCACTTGCGGCGTTGAATCCCGGAGCGCCGCCATCAACATCGGCAGGATTGTCGGGTCGGCGTCTTCGCCAAGCTTGTGAATGATCAAAATTCGCAGTCGGGCATCAGTTTGGGTCAGCGCATCAACCAGTGCTTTTTTACCCGGCTCCCCAATCGTCACCAGCGCATTGACCAGCGTTTCCGGGCGAACCAGATTTTCAGGAATGCCGTCCTTGTTGAGTTTCACCGGTGTCAGCAATAGCGTCGTAAGCGACGAAATGACCGTGGGATCTCCGGACCGCCCAAGCGCTTCAATCGCCGCCGTCCGCACCTGATCTTCTTTATCTTCCAACCCAGCCAGCAGCACCTGACGCGAAACATCGGTTGGCGGCATAAAGCCAAGTGCGCGAACGGCATCAGCCCGAACACGGGTCAGCTTGTGCCGCGCCAGCTTGAGCAACGGTTCCCGAGCCGGTTCCCCAATATTTCCAAGCGCAAAAGTCAACCACCAGCGAACGGCAAACCGGTCTTCGAGTTCAAGCCGCATCAGCAACCGGTCTGTCGCTTTTGGATCACGAAGCTCTCCGATTAAATAGGCCGCCATTGCCCGCACCGGAAGGCGGGTATCTTCAAGATAACTCAACAGTTGTTCGGTCGAAGTTGTCAGATTTGTCGTGCGAACGACCTCCATCACCCCAAATCGGGCGCGGCCATCGGCTTTGCCAAACAAGCCGACCAGTTCCCCTGGTGAAGTAACCCCAATTTGGACCAGCGATTGCCGGGCGTAGTACCGCACCACAGCCGACGGATCATCCAGCGCAGCCACCAGTGGGGCCACAGCGCGTTGATCGCGAAACGGCCCCAGAATCCGCGCCACCTGTGCCCGGGCGGTCCAGTTTGGCGTGCGCATCATCTCCAACAAAACCGGCACTGCCTGGGTGTTTTTCAATTTGGCGAGTGCCGATGCAATTTCAAGGCTCACGGTGGCGTCAGTCGTGGTCTTCAACGCTGCCAGCAACCCGGTGGCGGCCCGGTTATCACCAATCATCCCGAGGGCTGAAGCCGCCGCTGCCCGCACGGTCAAATCACTGTCGCGCAGAAGTGCCAGCAACGGTTCAATCGCCCGTGTCTCTTTTAATCCACCCACCACAGTGGCTGCGGTGCGCCGGATCAGACTTTCCGGATCGTTGAGCAATGGGACAATCGCCGAACTCTGCTCGGCTCCGCCAAGCTGGCTCAATAGCCGCAACGCTTCATAGCGAATCTGCCAGTTTTCCGATTTGAGATCAGCCACCATCCGTTCAGGAGTCACTCCAAACCGTGAAAGCCCGGTTCTGGCGGCGGTTCGGATTTCCGGCGCCGGGTCTTCAAGACTCACAATCAGCGCATCAATCGCGGTACGATCTTCAACTTTTCCAAGGGCTTCGACAGCCGCCAGCCGTTGCCGGGTGTCGCTTGATTTGAGCAGTTCGGTCAGTTTGGTCACGGCAGTGGCTTCACCCAGTTGCCCAAGCCAGGCCGTGGCCTCAATGCGCTGTTCGGCTGAAAGTTCAGCATTCGCCGCCCGACCAGCCAGCACTTCGAGCGTCACATTGAACCGCTCAAGCGCCAGATTGATGGCCTGACGCGGCTTTTGCTTGTCGTCCAGGCGGGCTGCCAGCAAGGCATCAATCGTTTGTGAGGTCTTGAAATCATCCAACACGGTCAACAGCGCTTCGCGTTCGGGCGGTGGTGGCTCTTCTTTGAGCCGGACAATGATGAGTTCCGGGAGCGATGAATCGTGGGTGGCACGCAGCATCCGGACCAGAATTTCCCGCGTCGGTGGATCAACATCCACCAGCGCCTGGAGTAAACCGGGCACTGGAACTTTTTCTCCAAGCGCTTCAAGCGCCGAAGCCGCTGCCTGTCGGTGTGGCGAAGCCGTATCCGCCAACAAGGTCAACATCAACGGTCCGGCCAGCGCCTCGCGTTTCGTTGTCCAGTCGACAATCAATTCCTGCTGAACCGCCATCGGATACAGCCCAAAATCCCGAATGAGCGCCTCGGTTTCGCCGGTTTCACCTAATTTGTAGCGTGTCAGGGTAAGTTCCCGGTCAAATTCAAGCGATTCACCCCGCCACGAAGTCACCTGATCTTTCGCTTCAGCCAGCCTGAGATTTCCAACCGCACGGACAAGCTGGAGTTTTCCTTCAACGGTTTTTTCGGTGGCAATCGCCTGCAAGAGCGCGCTTTTTGCCCGCTCGCCACGCAGGTTTTTGAGTGCCTGTAAGGCCACCAATCGCAGGCTTTCATCTTCGCTGTTCATTGCCGTCAATAACACGTCAATGCGACGCGAATCTCCGATTTGGCCAAGTGCATACACCACACGCGCCCGTGTATCCCAGGCTTCTTTGCCAAACAATTGAACCAGATCGGGCACGGCAGCCTGGATTTTGAGCTGTCCCACGGCCTGAACCGCCCGCGCCCGGACAAACCAGTGATCGTCTTTGAGTGCCTGAACCAGTGCCGTGCTCACGGTTGGCGAAACCGTGCCAAATCCAAGTGAGAACGCCGCTTCGCCCCGGATCATCCAGGCATCGTTCTTGAGTTGCTCCAGCAATATTTTTTCGACTTCGTCACGGGTTTCGGCAGGTCCGAGGCAATCCTTCAAAAACCGAACGGCGGTCAGACGAATCAGCGGATTGGCATTGCCGACTTCAGCCAGCAGTTCGGCACAGGATTTTTTGGAAAACTGAGCCTCGATGGCTTCGAGTTCGGTTTGGGCTTCGGCAGTTTTTGGGGCGGGAGTTGAACGTTTGGAAGGCGTGAGTTCCGTCCCATTTTTCGGACGCGGCGCAACCGGCGGCTTTTGGGAAGCTGGTTTCTGTGCCCACACCGGATTAACCGTCACAACCAGAAAGCAGGCAAACCCAACCAGTATTCGCCGAATTGTTCGCCAGAGACGGCTGAACTGAAAAAGACCAGAGGAGTGCAAAGGACGACGTGACATCACAGAAAAACAACTTCTTTCAGCAGAATAAATCGTCTGCCACCCGCCGCACGATTGACTCATCCTCAAGCTCGGAAAGCAAGGTGCGAAATGACTTGCCCAGCCCTGGGTGAATCGCATCCGGGCACAGATCACACAGCGGTTCCAGAACAAACCGCCGCAGGTGCAAACGTGGGTGCGGCAGTGTCAACCAGACACCGTCGCGGTGTTCGTCACATGTAACATAGTGCTGGGCATTTCGACAAAGCAGCAAATCAAGGTCGAGCGTCCGCGCGCCCTTGGGAACGGTGCGAACCCGGCCAAATTCAGTTTCCAGTGCCAGGCAGTCAGCCAGAAAACCAAAGGGTGAAACTGGCTCAGAAAAAGTCAATTCCACCACCGTGTTCAAGAACCAGGGTTGATCAAGGTAGTCAACCGGCTCCGTTTCATACCATCCAGCCACCCGGCCAGCGACTCCTGGGCGGGCACACAACCGCTCAATCGCCGCCTGAAGCAACATTATTCGATCACCCAAATTTGACCCAAGTCCAAGGAAGATGATTTGCATAAGAAACAAGGTAAGCGAGTAGCAAATGGTGAGAGACCTAAATATTGACCTCTTCTCCAGTTTTGGTCACAAATGCGGTTGGTTGAGACCAAATGAAAGGACATAAAGGACATAAAGGACGAAAAGGACCAGATGGAAGTCAGTTTTGTTCTCACGAAGGCTCAATTTCGGTGAATTTCGATTCCGCTCAATGACCTGGCCGCTGTCTGGTCACGAGGTGTGTCTCGACCTGGCCGATACTGATCTTTCAACAAAGTGGTGTTATTTTGGGCGAAATTGAGGCCACTCTCAATTCTTCATTCTCAATTCTTCATTCTTCATTCTAAGTTGGTATTAGTGCTCAACCTCCAATCGTTCCAGACTTTCAACGGCATAGACGAGTGTTCCCCAACTAACCACGCCAGTGAGAATCAGGCAACATCCCCATCCAAGCACATTCAACCAGATTTCAAATTGGGGGAAAGCCTGCCCCAGCGCGGCAAATCCCATCACGGCAGCAAAGGCAAATCCAATGTAGGTCAAAAGAAGGAGCGGGGTTAAGCATCCGGCTTTCACCGTGGCCTGCTGCTGTGGATTTTCCCAGTCCAGTTTTGGGAAGATGGCATGCAAACCAATCACGATGCTGGTGGCGCCAATCCCAATCACGTAAATCAATCCAAGCGAAGTCAGGACCTCGGTCAAACTCCCTTGGCGCAGGGCCGAAAACAAAAGGATAAAAAATGTTCCAATCACCGGGTATGGCAGATAAGCCAGGAGGAATTTCCCAAACAGCACCTGCCAGGCTGAGAGTGGTGCCACTTTGAGTTGCCAATACCCTTTGCCTTCGCGATTGACTCCGGGTCCGAGGGCACCGGAAAGCGAGCTACACAGAAAGAAGGTAATTCCGGTTGTGCCAATCCGCTGAAAAACTCGGGCGAGGTCACCCCGATGATCACTTACGCCAAAATCTCCGGTCACAAGCTGGTACATCCAAAAAAGTGCCAGCAGGAGCGGAATAATCAGATTCTGCAAATTGCGGAAATCACGAATAATCAGCCGCAGGTCTTTATATACAATCGCTCGTGAACCGGCTGGAATGATCCGAAGGATCACATTTTTCAGCCGGATTGGGAAAGTTTCGTGGGTCTCAAGTCGTAACTGGTCAGAGGTAACCAGCTTTGCTGGTCGGCGGCGCCCGCCAACCGCAATGTTTGACCAACCGGTGTAATACAACCGTTCCGTCACCCACAAACACACCAGAAAAACACCCGCCGACACGCCAAAAAAGAGCCCTCCATACAAAATCAGGGCGACCGGGTGATGGTTCCCTGCCGCAACCAGCGTCCGGCCAGCCCAGCTCGACGGGAGCATCCACGAATCCAGCCAGTTGATCGCAGCCAGTGCCTGTTGGGCGCGTTGTGGGCCAATTGCCCGAGGCGCAAGCTGCGACAGCATAAAGATGACAATCCCGATGAACCCGCCAATGGCTGCCACCAGTTCCTGTACCCGATGGGCTGGAATGACACGGACAATCCCCATGACACCAATGGCCCCCAGACCAGCCGGCAGCAGCGGAATGGAATACACCACCAGTGGAGTCACCACAAAATAGAGCCAGCCAAAGTCCATTCCAACGCCATATCCCCAGGCCAGCGGCAGCAGAAAAATGGTCAATAACAGATATGACATCTGTAACCCGCTGAAAAACTTGATCACAAACACCGCTCGCATCGGGACGGGAGCCACCAGCAGCATCTCCATATCCCCTGACAGGTACAGGGCCGAAAGAATGCTGACCACACTGGTTAAGAGCAACAAGACCAGCACAAAAAAGAAGATCCCGCTCGGGAGCGCCTCCAATGCCATCAAAATATCAAGACTTGTGATGGGTTGAAGTTCGACTGGCCCACGAGTGGCGGTCCGCTCCAGAACAGCATCAAAATGAGGATTGTGGAGTGCTTTGACCGTCAGACCAATTACACTTTTTGAAACCCAGAACGCCGTGACCGCCCCGACCAGTGAAATGGCAATCACAAACACGGCGCCAGCCTTTCGCCCCAAACCACCTCTCCAAAAGGTGTTTCGGGCAACCAGCAACCGCATATGAAAAATGACCCAAATGGCGTTGAACATAGGAAAGAGGGGGTTCGGGGTTCGGGGTTCGGGGTTCGGGGTTCGGGGTTGGGTTCGGGGTTTTCGAAGGAGGGCGCGGTTCAAAGCAACAGCGCCTTTACTTCACCCTGTCACGTTGTCACCTTGTCACCCTGTCACTCTGTCACTTTGTCACCCTGTCACTCTGTCACTTTGTCATTCAAACAGGCTGCCAGTCGGGCAAAGTCTTGGACGGAAAGCGTTTCGGCACGCTGTTGTGGGTCAATACCGGCCTGGCGTAGACAGTTGTCGAGTTGCGAACGATCTCCTGGAATCAGAGCTGCCAGCGCATTGCTCAGGGTCTTGCGCCGCTGGCTAAACGCCGCACTGGCCGTTCGAAAAAACCAGTCTTCGTGTTGTGGAGCAATCAGCGGCACGGGCCGAGGAGTGAGTTTGACAATGGATGACCACACCTTGGGGGGTGGAGAAAAGGCACCTGGAGGGACGTCAAACAGATGTTTGATCTCACAGTAAGCCTGGAGAATAACCGAAAAATAGCCATAGGTTTTATTTCCTGGCCGGCTGCTAATGCGTTCCACGACTTCACGTTGCAACATCACCGTCATATCAGCAAACAAATCGCGATGCGCGACCAGTCGTTCCAAAATCGGAGAGGACAGATTGTAAGGCAGATTGGCGACAACACGCGTCACGGTGGGAGAGAATGTCAATTCTGTGCAGGCTGAAGTGAGCACCTCAGGGAGATTGCAACTCAAAATATCAGCGTGATGAATCACAAATCGGGTGTTTGAAAAGGTGATCCGAAGATAATCCGCCAGTTCTTGATCCAGTTCAACCGCGACCACGCCTCCAGCAACAGTAACCAGTTTCTGAGTCATGGCCCCTCGCCCAGGTCCGATTTCGAGAACCAGAGTTTCGCTATCAACACCAGCAGCAGCCACAATTCGATCCACAACACGTTGATCGCGAAGAAAATGCTGGCCAAGGCTTTTACGGGGAGGACGAAAATTCATGGGCTGAAAAACCTCGGGCTGAGGGCTGAAGAAACCAGGGCTGAAGACTCGCAAGCTCGGGGCTGAAGAAAACGGGCTCAATACCCTTAACCCCAAGTCTTCAGCCCGACTTCTTCAGCCCTAAGCCCTAAGCCCTAAGCCCTGGTTTGTTCAGCCTCAGTCTTCAGTTACACTTCGACAAAGACAGCTCCGTCTTCAACTTTTACCGGAAATGCTTTGATGTCGTCATTGCCCCGAACAACATGGCCCGTACACACATCAAATTTCCACCCGTGGGTGGTACACATCAGCAAGTTACCTTTCAGGATCCCAGTCACAAGCGGTGCTCCCTGATGCGAGCAGACGTTTTCGACGGCATATACAGTGCCATCAACCTGTACCAGGACAATCGAAGTCCCGCCAGCAGATACAGCTTTCTTTTTCCCTGGTTCGATTTCATCAACCATTGCAACTTTAATCCATTCTGACACGGGCACTCCCCCTTTATAAATTTCTTGATTGCAAGTGAAGAGAAGACTTCGGATTGAAAATTTCGGGCTCAGGGCGATTGAAGGGATGAGGGATGAGGGATAAAGGATGAAAGAAAACCAATTCTTCAGCCCCAAGCCCAATGTCTTCAGCCCGCTTTCTTCCGCTCCAAGCCCGAGGATTTTTCAGCCCTATGAATTGGCATTGCCACCCTGCTGGGCGGAAGGATTCAGGAATGAAAGGTCCATATTGGCGCGCTTGAGCATGGTTTCGAAATTACCTTTGTCAACCGCCTTCATATAGGCTTCCTGCGGTTCAACAAGCCGACGGCGTACCAGATCAAAGAGGGCATCATTGAGGAGCACATTTCCTTTTAGCTTTCCAGTTTGCATCGCCGATTGAATCTGGAAGGTTTTCCCTTCACGAATCAGATTGGAAACCCCGGAATCAATGATCAGGACTTCGAGTGCGGCGATACGCCCGCCACCTTTCTTTTTACACAATGTCTGTGCAATGACCCCTTTAAGTGATTCAGAGAGCATCACCCGGATTTGTGCCTGCCGGTCAGCCGGAAACTGGTCAATGATCCGGTCCACGGTGGACGGTGCGGTTGAAGTATGCAGCGTTCCAAACACAAGGTGGCCGGTTTCAGCCGTTTCAATCGCAATCGCAATCGTTTCCAGGTCGCGCATTTCGCCGACCAGGACAATATCTGGATCTTCGCGCAACGCGGCCCGCAACGCATCTTTAAAAGAAGACGTGTGGTTGTGGACTTCGCGCTGGTTAATCAGACACTTTTTGTTTTCGTGGGTAAATTCAATCGGGTCTTCAATCGTGATGATATGGTCACTCCGGTTGCGATTGACATAGTCAACCATGGCACACAGTGTCGTTGACTTACCGCTTCCGGTCGGGCCAGTAACCACCACCAGTCCTTTGGTCAAATAACATAACTTGAGAATTTCAGGCGACAACCCCAGGGTTTCGGCGGTCAGAATTTTGCTTGGAATGACCCGGAACACTCCACCCATCCCTTTGCGATCACGAAAGATGTTACAGCGGAACCGCGCGATGGTGCCATACTCATAGGCAAAGTCGGTGTCGTTGCGGCGGCTGAATTCCTCACGGTTTTTATCGGGCATCAACTCCCACAGCATCCGTTCGGTGTCCTCTGGCGTGAGGGCATCGGTAAATCCTTCCATGACAACCATATCCCCATCCAGCCGCAACATTGGCGGCGCAGAGGTGGACAGATGCAGGTCCGACGCTTTGAGATCAAGCTGCTTTTGAAAAAATTTATCCATTTCCAGCGGCCCCTGACGACGCGGCCCGCTTGTCGTCGTTGGGCGCAAGGTCGGAGGTGAGGAAAATCCACCTGGCGGAGTTGGGGTCCGCGGCTGCATCGGTGGCGGAACCGGCTGCTGTGAAAAATGCGACGGAGGTTGAGGCGGTGTTGGTAATGGTGTCTGAGGTGGTCGAAAACTCGAAGCGGACGGTGCGGATGGTGGTGCCAGACCACCTGGGGGTGAGGAAGATGAATAGGCCACGCCACCTGAAGGCGCCGGGGAAGGATAGCCAGAGGGGGCACGTGGCGCAGTGGGTGCTGACATCGGCGGGGGTACCGGCGCGGGTGCCGTACCAACTGGACCGCCACCCAATGGACGGAACGTCACTTTCATCGCCCCGCCTTCTTTCGATACCGTTACGTCAAACGGGCCGGCGCCGGAAACATTGACCTGAAACTGGGTCGTCGGCTGACTCATCAGCGCGGCTTTTTTATCCTCCGGAATAATCGGGGACAAGAGCTTAAAAATATCAAATGGACTCAGTTGTGTTCGAGTCAGGTCAGTAATTCCAGAGGAATTCATGACGATTGGATGTTTCCCAGCTTGCAAAACTAATTGATCCGCTCCAGCCATGCGCGGATCACGCAAAAGGCTTTCAATGCTTGCGACCATAGCCAACCCTCATTCAAAGTCCACAGCAAGATGCAGGATGCACGGATTCATCTGTGTTGGTGGGCATATTGAGGCTCAACCTCTGGATCAGAAGGCTTGATCAAGTACAGTGGCTGATCCAAATGGAAACAAAAACGGCCTCAACCTGCAGTCACCGCAACAAGTGAATCGTGAGCGTTTGTGAATATTTTCTTTTTCAGGGAATGAACAACTAACCGAAGTGACAGCCGCTGGCATCTTAGCACAGCATGTAAAGAGGACGTCATGTGTTTGTTTTGCGTGCTCCGGCAATTTAAAACCTCGGGCTGAAGACCAGGGCTCAGGGCTGAAGTCTCGCAAGCTTCGGGGCACAGAAAGGGATGAAGGATGAGGGATGAAAGAAAACCAGTTCTTCATCCCGATAATCTTCCGCCCTCAGCCCCAAGCCCTGGTTTTCTCAGCCCGACTTCTTCAGCCCTGAGCCTAATGTCTTCCGCTCGACGCCTTTACGAGCGAAAAATGAAGTACACCGCCCCGAGTAAACACAGCCCAGCCCACAAGTAATCTAGTTTCAGCGGTTGCCCCAAATAGAAAATTGCAAATGGAGCAAAAATCATCAGCGCAATTACTTCCTGCAAAATTTTGAGTTGGGAAACAGTAAACTCAGTGTGGCCAATCCGATTGGCCGGAACCTGAATCAAATACTCAAACAGGGCAATTCCCCAGCTAATAAAGGCGGCGATATACCATTTTTTATGGTTCAGGTTTTTGAGGTGACCATACCAGGCAAAGGTCATAAAGACATTGGAGAGCGCCAGCAACAGCGCGGTTTTCAGCAAAATTGACATAGAGCAGAGAAATTCATTTAGGGTTTCAGGGTTTCGGGGTCTTTTTCAAGCAAGATCGTGACTGGTCCATCATTGTGGATTTCAACTTCCATAAACGCGCCAAACACGCCGGTTTCAACGTGAAGGCCCATTGATTGCAGCACTTCGACAAAGAAATCAACCAATTTTGAAGCCTTGTCGGGAGCTTCAGCATCAGTAAACGCCGGGCGGCGTCCTTTGCGAGCATCGCCATAAAGTGTGAATTGCGAAATCACGAGTGCCTCTCCCTGAATTTCAAGCAGGGATCGGTTCATTTTTCCCTGGTCATCCTCAAAAATGCGCAGATTGGCAACTTTGTTGGCCAGCCATTCAGCTTCGGCTCGGGTATCGCCAATTTTGACGCCCAGCAAAATATTGAGGCCGCGACCACAACGACCGACAACCACACCGTCAACCACGACAGCCGATCTGGTAACTCGTTGAACAACAACACGCATAATTTGAAGGAGGGTTCAGGGTTCAGGGTTCAGGGTTCAGGGTTCAGGGTTCAGGGTTCAGGGTTCAGGGTTCAGGGTTCAGGGTTCTTCGAGTGTATTCATTCCTCAACACCAAGCCCTCAGCCCCAAGCCCTCAACCCTCTGTTTTGCAGATTGCAGACACAAAATGACTGCGCTAGGATGCGTGCCAACGCTAGCGAAAAATCACATCCTGTCAATTCTTTTTCACGACTCTCAATTCAACAAATTAAGGATTTTTCCTGTCATGACCACATACAATCCGAAAGAAGTGGCCGGGATTTATGCCGCAAACCTGGTTGCCGAAGGCATGGTTGTCGGCTTAGGAACTGGCTCAACCGCTACATTCATGATCAAGCATTTAGGCAAACGAGTCAGCGAAGGGCTGCATATTACGGCCATTCCAACCTCTGAAGCCTCCGCTCAGTTGGCCCAGAGCCTGGGGATTCCGCTGGTTGGATTCGGCGAAATTGACCATATTGACATCACCATTGACGGCGCCGATGAAATTGATGGGCGGTTCGACATGCTCAAAGGCGGTGGTGGCGCGCTCTTGCGCGAAAAAGTCGTGGCGTCGTTGACGAAACGCCAGGTCTGTATTGTTGACCCGATTAAAGTTGTGGAGCAGATGGGCAAGTTTCCGCTCCCAGTTGAGGTTGTTCCCTTTGGCTGGGAAGTCGTCGCCCATCGCATTACCGCTCTGGGTGGCAAGTACACCTTGCGCCAGACCAAAGAGGCGGAACCGAAAACCTATGTGACCGACAACGGCAACTACATTCTGGACTGCGATTTTTACCCGATTACTGATGCTCCAGCCCTGGAACGAACCATCAAAATGATGCCCGGCGTGGTTGAAGTCGGCCTGTTCATCCAGATGGCTCACACGCTCATCATCGGGAATGAAGACGGCACCTGCACTGTGAAAGAAAGAGATAGTCAGTAGTTGATAAGTCAGTAGTCAGTAGATAAAACCCGGATAGTTAAATCTGTGGAATTCTTGAAAAGAATTGTCCCTAAATGACTCAAATAGAACCAAATACACTTGACAGGCAATTCAAAATCCCAACACTCGACTACTGACTACTGACTACTGACTACTGACTACTGACTACTGACTACTGACTACTGACTACTGACTACTGACTAAATTTTTGAGGAAGGCACACCACAATGAACGAACTTATGCACCGCACGCTCCGGGCAACGGATCCGGAGATCGCCGAAGCCATTTACAATGAAAACCGCCGATTGGCATCAGGTTTGGAAATGATTGCTTCGGAAAACTACACCAGCGAAGCCGTGATGACGGCGATGGGCTCGGTTTTCACGAACAAATATGCCGAAGGCTACCCTGGACGGCGTTACTACGGCGGTTGCGAATTTGTGGACATCGCCGAACGGCTCGCGATTGACCGCGCGAAACAGATGTTTGGCGCCGCACACGCCAATGTCCAGCCACACTCCGGCGCTCAGGCCAATATGTCGGTGTTTCTGTCGGTACTCAAGCCGGGAGACACGGTGATGGGCATGGACCTGTCACACGGCGGGCATCTCACGCACGGCCACAAGCTGAATTTTTCAGGGATTACCTACCACATCGTGAGTTACGGCGTGCATCCGGAAACGGAACGGATTGACTATGATGCGCTGGCGGCCCTGGCCGAACAGCACAAACCCAAAATGATCATCTGTGGCGCGAGCGCCTATCCACGCCAGATTGATTTTGCCCGGATTGGTGAAATTGCACGGTCAGTGGGTGCCTACTCAATGGCGGATATTGCCCACATTGCCGGACTGGTTGTGGCTGGTGAACACCCAAGCCCAATTGAGCACATGGATTTTGTGACCACCACGACTCATAAAACCCTGCGTGGGCCACGCGGCGGGCTGATTATGTGCAAGGAAGAACACGCCAAAATCATTGACCGCTCGGTATTTCCCGGCGTTCAGGGCGGACCGTTGATGCATGTGATTGCCGCAAAAGCGGTTTGCTTTAAAGAAGCGCTCGAACCGGCCTTTAAGGAGTATCAACAGCAGGTCGTGCGCAATGCCAGCGTGCTGGCTGAAACGATTGCCGCCGCCGGGTTCCGGATTGTGTCGGGAGGAACGGATAATCACCTGTTGCTGGTGGATGTGTTCAGCAAGGGCATCACAGGAAAAGTCGCGGAAAAAGTCCTCGAACATGCCGCAATCACCGTCAACAAAAACACGATTCCGTTTGATAAGAATCCACCGCTCGTCGGAAGCGGTATCCGCATCGGCACGCCGGCGCTGACCACCCGTGGCATGAAAGAAGACGATATGCGGCTAGTTGGCGGCCTGATCTGCGAAATCCTGGCGGATGTTGAAAATACTGCTGTTCAGGAAGATGTCAAACGACGCGTCGAAGAACTCACCACGCGCTTCCCGATCTACCAAAGCCGAATGACCGCCTACGAAGCCGAAACTCAGCAAATGGCCGCGCATTCATAACCACGCCAGAAAAAATGGAGCAAGGTGTCACCAAAACACCTTGCTCCACAGACGGAGTCACGCAATGGCACGCGAAGCTTACGGCGTTTTTGAAGGCGGCGGGGTCAAAGGCATTGCCCTGGTCGGAGCACTCAAAGCAGCGGAAGAACTTGGGTTCACCTTTCGTGCCGTCGCGGGCACCTCCGCCGGGGCTATCGTCGCGTCACTGGTCGCAGCCGGATACACGGCTGATGAACTGCGGCTCATCTTGATGGAAAAGGATTTCAAAGATTTTATGGACCCGGTTGCCAGTGGCATAACCGGCTGGATCCCAGGGTCAAATTTCGCGAAAGCGTGGAATGCGATGGGGTTGTATAAGGGTGACCATTTCCACGATTGGATGCGTGAAAAACTTTCCTGGAAAATCTTTGGCAATAAGAGGAAATCACCTACATTCAATGATTTGCTTGAAAAAACGGGCATTCCACTCAAAGTAGTAACCATTGAACTCATCAGCCAGAAAGTGCGAGCCTTTGAAAGCCACCGCAATGAAACAATGCATGTTGCGGATGCAGTACGGATGTCAATGAGTATTCCTTTTTTCTTTGTCCCGTATCGACGTGGAAGTGAAATGTATGTTGATGGCGGCGTCCTCAGTAATTTCCCAGCCTGGGTCTTTAAAAAAGTTCAAGACATTGAGCCATTACCTGTCCTTGGATTTCGTTTTGAACCTGATAGCTCAGATTTGATAACCAACGTCTGGGAACTCAGTTTGGCTCTTATTGGGACAATCCAGAAAATCGGAGAACAACTTTTGAATGAGGATACCCCAAATATCACTCCCGTTAACCTACCCACTCTTGGAATTGGCACAACCGACTTTGATTTGACGGATACTGATAAGGAGAATTTGTACCAGTGGGGATATGAACGAGCACAAGGTAGTTTGTTGGATTCCTTTCCACCCACACCATAACCCAGGAGGTGAAAATACAATGTCTTCACAAAACCCCTTTAATTATCTGTCGCCGATTACCAATCCAGCCGATTTTTTCAACCGCGAACGGGTGAAAGAAGAATTGAAGGCGCTTCTGGCCAAAGGCTCAAGCTGCCAGGTTATTGCGACACGTTCTGGGTACGGAAAAACATCTTTGCTTCGTTGTCTTGATGGATTTGCCCAGGAGTGGGATTCCTCTTATGTCACTGCCTACCTTGATATGAAGGAAGCTGATTGCCGAACAATAGCCGGTTTTGTAAAAGCTGCTGAAACAGGTTGGGGAGATCGTACTCGCGCTGCCAAATACAAAGATCCGCAAAATATGGAAACCCTGTTGTCAGTGCCCCAACTGGCGAACCGGGTTCAACAATTGCGCAAATCTGGGAAACGCCCGGTCTTGTTACTTGATAATTTTGAAGCGGTGGCCAGGTTCCCAACCGAATTCAATGAGGATTTCTATCTTGATCTTCGCCATATCGCAACAAGCAAGGAATTGGGTTTGTCGTTTGTGGCTACGTCAGAACAACCCATCCACGAAGTGGTTTACCCACGCAACCCGATTGTGTCGGCCTTTTCCAACATCTTCCGAACCACCTACCTGTTTCGGTTCAACGAAGAAGACTCCCACGACTTTGTCACGATTGAGCGTCCAGGTGTTCCCAAATTCACCGAAGAAGAAAAACAGGCCATTCTGGAGTTCGCCAAAGACCACCCAATGAGACTCCAAATCGCGTGCCATTTTGTGCTGGAAGCCAAACTCAACGGCACCAGCCTGACGACCGGCATTCTCAAAGCCATGGCCGCCGCCGATTCCCGTCATGCGGCATAGAACAAGGAATGAGAGATGAAGGATGAGGGATGAAAGAAATAACCTATTGTTTATCAATAGGATAGATCACTTCAGGGTAAGGATTTCAGGCCCTGCGGGCCTAAAACCATTCCACATCTGGCACCGTAACCTCTGGCCCAATCTTCATCCTCTAACTGATTTTAATTCCAACAACATATGGGCGATTACCTTCGCTGGGCATGCTGGCAATTGTTTCTCATTTTCTTTCAGCCGTCGCGGTTTGATCGTGAGGTAGCAGGCGATGGAGTTGAAAAGCCAACGATGTCTTTCAAGGAGCGTGTTTTCTATGTGGGGAAAATGGCTCCAGTTATGACAGCAATTGTCTTTGGGGGAAATCTGCTGATTGGTTTAGCTTGCGAGGCATATGGAATTAATTATGACTGGTTAAGATCCTGGCTATTTGCTTTTGGATGTGTGGCGGGTGGCTTGGCAGTTGGCTTGGCGGGTGGCTTGGCGGGTGGCTTGGCAGCTGGCGTGGAGAGTGACGTGGCGGGTGGCGTGGCGTCCGACGTGGCGTTTGGCTTGGTGGGTGGCTTGGTGTTTGGCCTGGCGTCCAACATGGCGAATGGCGTGGCGTCCGACGTGGCATCTTGCGTGATGTTTGGCGCGGCGGTTGGCGTGATAGTTGGCGTGATGGATAGCGTGGTGTTTGGCGTGATGGTTGGCGTGATGGATGGTGTGATAACTGGCGTGGCGGTTAGCGTGGCGTCTATCTTGGGTTATTTTAGATTCATAACGTACCCCATCAATGCTGCACTTTCGACCACTGCTTATTTCAAAGCCAACCGAAATCCTCAAACTGCTTTTCGTGCCTGGCGATGGTGCCCCATTTCCTGGAATGAAGTGATCTGGCTGCCTTTGCCATATCTGAGCGACCTGTTGGTGTTGATGACCAAACAGCACCGTGAAGAGGGTTTTCGTCAAATCGCCTTTGTTGCGGCTGAACGCACATTACAACGCCGTGCGGTACTTTCGGCACTGGCTGAAATTGCAGTCAGTGATTTGCAGGCCAAAACTCCGCAGGAACTGGCCAGTATTTCCGAGACGCTCAAGTGGACAACCAATGCTCCGGCAGAGTTACCGAAAGAATTGACCGAAGCCCTGCCGCAATTTGATCGAATCGCACAGCAAGTTGGTCAATCTATTGAACTTCGTTCCCAAAATCGTAAACGGAAGGCGCTTGACCAGGCGCTGTCCGAACTCCAATCACTCCAAAAAAGCTTGATTGTGACTCGTGGAAAACTGGTGCCACGATTGCTGCAAGTCGCCAATGAATGGCAGGCACTCATCAAAGCTAGTCGTCAGGCGCTCCAGTCTGACATCGAAGCCAGAGGTGAAATCCCCAACCCGTTTGTCTTTGGAACCCCGGTGACCGAATCTGAATACAATGTTTTCACCGGGCGTCAGGACATCGTCGGTCATATCGAAGAATCCCTCCTCAATGCTGCAAATCTGCCCACCCTGCTGCTCTTTGGCCCACGACGAATGGGAAAAACCAGTATTTTGAATCAACTCCCACGGTTGCTGGGGCCCGATTTTGCGCCGGCAATGGTTGATTGTCAGGCGCCAGCCGTGCGGGAAAGCGCCAACGCATTGCTCCGGTATATTTCAGAGGCGATGAGCGAAGCGTTGCAACGCCGCCGAATTCTGATTGACCCGCTTTCGGTTGAAGCGCTGAAAAGCGAACCGTTCGGGTTTTTTGAGAAATGGTTGACCAACGTTGAGAAAGCCCTCCCCGAACAAATGCGGGTGCTCCTGTGTCTGGATGAATATGAACGGCTACAAACGGCGCTTGATGCCGGATGGGGTGCGGACGTGCTTGATTTGCTCCGAAATACCTTTCAGCATCGGCGGCGCATCGCGATGATGTTTACCGGAGCGCATCGTTTTGCCGAACTTGGTCCCGCCTGGACGGATCGGTTTATCAGTGCGCGAAATATCCGCGTGAGCTTTCTCAAACCTGACGAAGTTGTACCGCTTCTGACCAAACCAATTCCTGATTTTGATATGACATATGCCGATGGAGCGCTTGAAGGCATTATTTCAGCGACGAACGGACAGCCTTTTCTCATTCAAGGAATCGGCTTTGAACTGGTGCAGTTTATGAACGAAGGCAAACGGAAACAGGCGACTATCGCCGATGTCGAAGAAGCCATTTCACGCACGCTTTCGAGCGGCGATGCCTACTTTTTCAATGTCTGGAGTGATGCAGGCGAAGACGGACAGGCAATTTTGCAGGCAATCGCGACCAGTTCACCGGTTCCAAATTTCCCGAAAGCCATGCGCTGGCTCAAAGACCACGACGTTTTGACCACCGAAGGGCGCTTCGCCGTGCCAATAGTCGAACGGTGGGTTAAGACCATTTAGGGTTCAGGGTTCAGGGTTCAGGGTTCAGGGAAATCCAGTTTTTCCAATCAACTCCCGATGTGGTTTTTCGATTTGCACCTCGAAGAGTTGCCGTTCGGATGCTCAAATCTGCTTTTGAAACCACACCTGTTCATGTGATGAAATGGATTTCACTTCTTCACGGCCTTCCAGCAACAGGTAAAGGCTGGCTCACCGCGACTCAACAGAAAGCTCCAGCCGTGGTTGCCGGGCGCAAGTGTGAATTCATGTTCCACGCCGGCATCGGTCAGAATCTGATTCAGGAGCTTGTTGCCGACGTCAAATCCGTAGCGGTCTTCGCTTCCCACATCAAAATAAATTTTCAGTTTTTTGAGCTTCGCGGCATTGGTTTTGGCCAGGTAGAGCGGATTGTTTTCCTGGAAAAATGAGGTATCCGGCGGGTTACCATAGAGTTCGGTGGCGATTTTGTAGCGGTACTGACCACGCATATCCGACACCGAAGCTGGTGGTTTTGGCGATTCTTCAAAAAGCGCCGCGCAGTGGGTTACGACGCCGGAAAAGAGTTCCGGGTGCTTGAAGGCAATCAGGAGCGCCCCGTAGCCGCCCATTGAAATCCCTTCGATCAAACGATGCTCAGGTTTGGCAATCGTCCGAAAACTCTTATCAACAAAGGGGATAAAGTCTTTTACAATCGCGTCTTCATACCGTACGCCGCTTTTGCTGTTGATGTAAAAGCTGTTTTCGCCATACGGCATGGCGACGATGTATTCGCCCACCTTGCCGGCGGTGCGCAATTCCTGCAACTTGGCTTCAATCCCACGACCTTCCCAATCCCGCTCTGAGTTAAACAACCCATGCAGAAAAATCACCACTGGATAGCGGCGTGATTTGTCCTGGTCATACGAAGCCGGTAACGAAACGGCGTAGTTGACGGCTCGACCAAGGCTGGCCGACTGAAAGGTGGCATATTCAACCCGGCCACGGGCGGCAGAAGGTTTTGTTTCTCCGCCCGGCGCCGGCCCAACCGCAGGTGCTTGTTGGCCGGTTACGGCACAGGTGGAGCAAAAAACAACGGCGCAAACCATTGAAAAGACAGAGAAAATCGGCTGCCAGACAAACAACTTCATTCAGGTGTTTCTCCTTAATACAGATATGAATAACGTGGAGAGATGCGGATGTGAAGCGATCTTGAGAGAACGAAGATTTTTCCAAAGTTGCCCAAATTTTGATTGAACTGGACCGCGAAAGTCCAACCGCTTTCACTGGTCCTCAGACTTGCCTGAGCGTTCAAAATATCGAGCCTTCCAAAAACAAGGCATTTTGGGAATCAGGCGCTCTGGGGTTTTGACCCAGGTTGACTGAAAGTTGAGCGAACCCTCAAGCCAAGTGCTGCAAATGCTTTTACTTATCCACGCTGAAAAGGACTCTGTCCTTGACACTCCTACCCCGCTATGCTATCAACGCTCTTCTTTTTAGGACCCGTTTCATCCCTCATACTTTTCCGTCTCTAAAGGTTGAACCTCATTCGCTATGATAGACGCATGCCTATTACCTCAACTTCTGCTTTTCGCCGAATTGTTGAGCGTTGACTATTCTCTCGTCGTTATCATCGTCCTTTTCATTGTTTTAGCGGTTCTGCTCAACAGCCTGATCTTCAATCCGATCCTGAAAGTGCTCGAAGAGCGGGAACGCCTGACCAGCGGTTCCATCAGCGGTGCCCGGCACCTGCTCGAAGAATACGACCGCCGGCTCAAAGACTATGAATCGGCACTTAAAGATGCGCGCCTTGTGGCCTATGAACAGATGGAAAAACATCGTTCAGCCGCAATGAAGGAACGCACTGATATGCTTAACACCGTGCGTGCCGAAACCACGGCTGACATTGCCAAGGCCAAGAGTGAAATCGAAGCTCAGGTCAAGAAAGCCCGCACGGCACTTGAAAAAGATGCCTCGGTGATGGCCGCCACGATTTCGACCTCAATTCTTGGTCGTCAAGTTGGAGGTCCACGATGATGTTTCCTCTCTTAACCAGCCTGTTCGCCTCAATCGAACTCCTCTCCTCAATGCCGCTTGGCTATCGCTTTATCAACTTTGCCATTTTTGCGATTGCACTTGGGGCGGTTCTCTATAAACCACTCACGCAGGGGTTGCAGGCCCGCGCCAATTCAATCGAGGAAGAACTTCAGCGAGCTGGAAAAGAAATCGCTGCCGCCGAAGCCAAAATGAAAGAGTTAGATACCCGTATCAGCCGACTTGATGACGAAATCAACAACATCAAGCAGCAAGCTGAACGCGATGCCAAAGCTGAGCGCGAACGAATTGCACAAACCACCAAAGAAGATGCCGAACGGTTGCGCGCGATGGCCCGCCTTGAAATTGAAGGTGCGATGAAAGCGGCCCGGACTGAACTCCGGGCATTTACCGCCTCGCAGGCAGTCGAAATGGCAGAAGCAATCATCCGGCGTGAGTTGAAAGACGCTGACCGCGATCAACTGGTTACTCGCTATGTTGACCGCATGGAGCGGGTGAACTGATTGGGGGCTTGGGCGATTGAAGGGATGAGGGATGAGGGATGAAATAAAACCAATTCTTCAGCCCAATGTCTTCAGCCCTGAGCCCTGAGCCCGATGTCTTCAGCCCGAGAAAAAGGTCTTCATTTCCACGAACTGAGTTATTTATGAGCATTACCGCCCTTGCCAATCGTTATGCCCGTGCTTTGGTTGATGTGACTGCGGCCAAAGGCGAAATGAAAGAAGTGTTTACTGAGATCAGCGCGTTTCAGACCCTGGTCGCCACCCACGCCGAACTCCACGAAGTCGTGGTCAATCCAACAATTCCCCAAAACCAGAAAGAAGTGCTGCTGGTCACGCTGACCACCCGCATGAAGCTGCGCCCGACAACGGTGAATTTCCTGAGTCTACTGCTGCGCAATCAGCGTCTGGCCTATTTAGGTGAAATTGTGGAGGCATTACGACGCGAAATTGACATTCGGACCAATGTGGTCGCCGCCGATGTCACCACCGCTGGCGCCCTGGCTGAAACCCAAAAAGTCACGATTGAAAAACGCCTCCAGCAAGTCACCGGAAAAGCCGTTCGGATCAACTACACGGTGGATCCAACGATTATCGGAGGTGTGGTCTCACGGATTGGAAGCCGCATTTATGACGGCTCAATTCGCAATCAGTTAGACAGCTATCGCACAGCTCTGAGCCAAAACTAGAGAATGAAGAATGTGGTTAGTGGTTAGTTTTTAGTGCCTGGTTCTTGGTTCTTCTTCGAAAGTATTGATTTCTAATCACTAATCACTAATCACTAAAAGGGTTCTTCATTCTTAAGCTGGTGCATGTGTTGATCTGAGTTGGGTTTCACACAGGGGATTGTGTTTGGATAGAGCGATTTTCTTTTCCACGCATTCATTTTTTCAGGGGATTCCCCTCATCCTCACCTCCAGACACTCTTTTGGTGAGCACCACTCATCGCCAATGCCCGGTAAAACGATGTTAGTTTTTTTGAATTGAATTATTTGCGGGATTTCCCTGACAGGAAGAAACTATGGAACCAATTAAAGCGGACGAAATTAGCCAGATAATTCGCCAACAGATTGAAAACTTCCAGGTGGGAGTAACGGTTTCTGAGGTTGGCACGATCATCAAAGTCGGTGACGGAATCGCTGAAATCCACGGCCTGGAGCGCGCCATGGCCGGCGAATTGCTCGATTTACCCAACAACGTAAAAGGCATTGCCCTCAACCTTGAAGAAGACAAGGTCGGGGCGGTGTTGTTTGGTGATTACTACACGATTAAACAGGGCGACCTGGTCAAGCGCACCGGACGCATCATGTCAGTCCCGGTCGGTGACGCCATGATCGGTCGGGTGGTCAACGCCCTTGGCGAACCAATTGATGGTCGCGGCCCGATTGCCAATGACGGGTTTAACCCCATTGAGCGCATCGCCCCTGGGATCGTGGACCGCAAAGGGGTGAAAGAGCCAATGCAGACCGGTCTCAAAGCCATTGACTCGCTGGTGCCGATTGGTCGCGGACAACGCGAACTCATCATCGGTGACCGCCAGACCGGAAAAACCGCCGTCGGGCTTGATACCATTATCAACTCCAAAGGCAAAAATCTGATCTGCGTCTACATCGCCATCGGTCAGAAAAAATCAACTGTGGCCCAGGTGGTGAAAAAGCTCGAAGAGCACGACGCAATGTCATACACCGTCATTGTGTCAGCCGGCGCTTCGGACCCGGCGGCCATGCAGTACATTGCGCCGTACTCGGGCTGTGCCATCGGGGAATACTTTATGGATCGCGGCAAACACGTGCTGTGCATCTATGACGATCTTTCAAAACACGCCGTCGCGTATCGCGAAATCTCCCTGTTGCTGCGCCGTCCGCCCGGACGTGAAGCCTATCCTGGGGACGTGTTTTACCTGCACTCACGCCTGCTGGAGCGCGCGGCCAAATACAGTGATGAAAAAGGCGGCGGCTCATTGACAGCCCTGCCGATCATTGAAACCCAGGCCGGCGACATCTCGGCGTACATTCCAACCAACGTGATTTCAATCACTGATGGTCAGATCTTCCTCGAAGCCGACCTCTTTAACGCCGGGGTCCGACCCGCCATCAACGTCGGTCTGTCGGTTTCCCGCGTGGGAGGAAACGCCCAGATCAAAGCCATGAAGCAGGTCGCCGGAACACTCCGCCTCGAACTGGCCCAGTACCGCGAACTTGCCGCCTTCGCCCAGTTTGGCTCCGACCTTGACAAAGCCACCCAGCAACAGTTGGCTCGTGGTCAGCGCCTGACGGAAATCCTCAAACAGCCGCAATATGTACCAATGCCGGTTGAAAAGCAGGTCTTTCTGGTGTGGGCCGCCACGGGTGGTCACGTGGATGAAATTCCCGTGGCTGAACTCCGTCGGTTTGAGACCGAGTTGATGTCCTTCCTGGATAACAGCAAGTCTTCACTGCTCAAGAAAATTCTGGACAAGAAGGAATTGACCGGCGAGATCAAGGATGAAATGAAGGCAGCCATTGACGAGTTCAAGAAGACCTTCACCGTTCGCGGCCAGGCAGCAAAAGCCTAAGAGAATGAAGAATGAAGAATGAAGAATGAAGAAACCATTCTGTTTTTTCTTTCTTCATTCTCAATTCTCAATTCTTCATTCAGACATGGCTTAACCCTTATTCATCACACAGAAATAAAAAGCTATGCCAAATTTACAGGGTGTCAGGCGACGAATTAAGGCGGTGCGCAGCATGCGCCAGATCACCAAAGCGATGAAACTGGTGTCTACCTCGCGCTTGAAACGTGCGCAGGATCGAGTAACCGCAGCGCGCCCATACTCCAGGAAAATGACCGAAGTGCTTGAAAATCTGGCTTCACGGACCACCGGGTTTTCGAGTCCACTGTTAGAACAACGCACCGGAAACCGGGTCTTGCTGGTCCTGGTGACTGGCGATAAAGGGTTATGCGGTGCGTTTAACACCAACCTGATCCGGGCGGCCAACCTCTTCATCCGTGAAAATCCGGATGCCCACATCGAACTGGTGGCCATCGGACGCAAAGGCCGGGATTTCTTCCGGCGACGCAACATCAAAATTCGCAAGGAATATATCGGCATCACAGCCAAAGCGGTCACGTATGAGATTGCTGCCGAGATTGCCCACGAAGTAGTCGAGATGTTTAGTGGCAGTTCAACCGAAACGCTTGAAGAAGCGGCTGAAAAAACCGAATTTGAAACTCCAGATAAAGTCGTTCTGATTTATAATGAGTTCAAATCCGTCATTCAGCAGGTTGTTCGAACCGAACAACTCCTGCCAATCGGACGCTTTACCGAAACGACCGATGAGGGGCAAGGAGGTTCGGATTCAAGCACTGACTATCTCTATGAGCAGCCACCAGCCGAAATTTTCACCCGGCTGCTTCCCCGCTACATTGAAACCCAGATGTTTCAGGCCCTGCTTGAATCAGTGGCATCCGAACATGGTTCCCGGATGACCGCCATGGACTCCGCCAGCAAGAACGCCACCGAGGTGATTAACAAGCTGACGCTGAACATGAACCGCATCCGTCAGGCAGCCATCACCAACGACATCATCGAAGTGGTCAGCGGCGCGGCAGCACTTTAGGACCGGGTTCAGGGTTCAGGGTTCAGGGTTCAGGGTTCAGGGTTCAGGGTTCAGGGTTCAGGGTTCAGGGTTCAGGGTTCAGGGTTCAGGGTCTTCGAACTTTTGTCCTTTTCGTCTTTTTTGTCCTTTATGTCTTTTAAACCCTGGACCCTGAAACCCTGAACCCTTACCAATACGATTTTCTTATTCGGCGTTTGGAGCAGCAAACATCAGTTGCTCCAAACGCCGAAATGTTTTCCAATGCCCTGACTGGTTGACCCCTGATCCTGAAAATAGACGAAACCAATATGCTTGTTGTTATTTGTGGTGGTGGCCCTGGTGGCGCGGTTGCCGCCCAAAAGCTGGCCCAAAGTGGCGTTGAAACCATTCTTCTTGAAAAAAATTTCACCCGGATCAAACCCTGTGGCGGGGCAGTCCCTCCAGCGCTGATCCGCGAATTTGATATTCCAGAACACATCATTGAACGGCGGGTTCAAGCCCTCACGGTTTATGCCCCCTCAGGCCAATCGGTTCAGATAGAGACTTCAAATAGTTTTGTGGGCATGGTCAACCGCGAAGCGTTTGACAATTTCTTGCGGGATCGGGCGGCCCAGGCAGGTGCTTTGATCGTCGAAGCCCGCGTTGAAACACTTGATGCAACAGAACTTGGCGCGTTTGTGACGTTTACAACCCCTGACGGCAAACGGAAAACTGTCCAGCCGGATTGCATCATTGGCGCCGACGGCGTCAATTCTCTGGTCGCCCGAAAACTCAATCTGGTCAAAGGCGGTTTGCAGGCAACGGCTGTCCAGGAACGATTTGCACTCAAGTCTGATCACATTGCCCAGTTGATCCAGCGGTGTGAAATTTATTATGACGGGCGGTTTTCGCCTGATTTCTATAGCTGGGTGTACCCTAAAGCCGACCACGTCGTGATTGGCACCGCCACCACAGTCAGCAATGCCAACGTCCATATCTATCTGGAAACCTTCAAACAGCAGCTTGGCATTCATGACGCACCGATGTTGACTGAAACCGCTCAAATTCCGCTCCGTCCGTTGAAAAGCTGGACCGCCAACCGGGCAGTCTTGATCGGGGACGCTGCTGGCCTGGCAGCGCCAACGTCGGGTGAAGGCATTTATTATGCAATGAAAAGTGGTGTGATGGCGGCAGATGCAATTTTAGAATGCAGCGCTGATTTGCGGGCACATAAGCTGGAAGATGCCTACCAGAAACGATTTATGAAAGAGTACGGCGCAACCTACCGTCAACTTGAAGCTTTACAAACGGCTTACTACCAGAGCGACGAACACCGCGAAGCACTGGTTCACCTGTGCACTGATGCCTCAATTCGTGATCTGGCCATCCAGTCATATCTGTTTAACAAACGCCTTTCACCAGTCTCAATTTTTACTTCATTAAAGCTCAAAACCAAAAACGCTGTTCAGTTGACCAGGGTGAAGCTTGGTCACTTTACCGGGAATGAAAAACTGGACAAAATTGCCAAATGAATCAACCTATTTCGTCGAAGCTCCACTATGTATTGCGTGTGTTTCACAGCATCTGTTTATTTGTTCTGGTGTTTGTGACGGTCGGTGCTGGCCCCTGCGGATACAAACCAGCCGGGAAAGGTGGTTCATTGCCGCCGAATATCCGCACGATTGCCATTCAGACATTTACCAACGAGAGCCTGCGGTATCGGGTCGAACAACGGTTTACGGCGGCGCTGGCGGATGAAATTCTGCGCCGGGGGTTACCAATCAGGCTCACAACCGATACCACTCACGCCGATGCGCTCATCACCGGGAGCATCCGCAACTTTGGATTTCGAGGGGTACTCGTTGACGATCAGGGCCGTATCCGCCTGTATGAACTCACCATCACTTCAGCCGTGACGCTGCGCGACCAGACCTCCAATCGCGTCCTGTTTAACGATCAACGGCTGCAATTTCGTGGCGAATATCAACTCTCCGATGATCCGCGCTCATTTTTTAACGAAGAAGACCCAGCCGTCGAACGCATGGCCCGCGACTTCGCCCGAAGCGTGGTAACTTCAATGTTAGAGGGATTTTAGTCAGTAGTCAGTAGTCAGTAGTCAGTAGTCAGTAGTCAGTAGTCAGTAGTCAGTAGTCAGTAGTCAGTAGTCAGTAGTCAGTAGTCAGTAGTCAGTAGTCGAGTGTTGGGAATTGAGAAATTCTGTCAAGTGGATTCGGTTCTATTTGAGTCATTTAGGAACAATTCTTTTCAAGAATTCGACGGATTCAACGATCCGGGTTTTATCTACTGACTACTGACTTATCAACTACTGACTTATCAACTACTGACTACTGACTACGATCTTGAATTATCCACCGTCCACACCAAAAAATCGTGCGCCAGCTCAGTATTGGGAAAGATTGAACGGGCATCTTTGAGCAGATCATCGAGGGTGATAGCGCTTTCATTGGTGTAGCGCGGGCTGAAATGTGTCAGCAAGAGTTGTTTCACACCGGCTTCGAGGGCGACACGGGCGGCCATGCGCGTGGTTGAATGCAGGGCGCGATGGGCCAGGGGCTCGTCTTCGTGGGCATAGGTACTTTCGTGAATCAAAACATCCGCATCTTTGGCCAGCCGGACTGATGATTCGGAATAAATCGTGTCGGTGCAATACACCACTGACCGGCCCGGCTTGGGAGGACCACAGAGTTCGGCGCCGTTGATGGTTTGGCCATCGGCGAGCGTGATGGAATTACCGCGTTTGAGTTCTCCGTAGAGCGGCCCAAACGGAATCCCCAGCGCCTTTGCTTTTTCGACCAGAAACTGACCGGGTCGGTCTTTTTCCTGCACCCGGTAGCCATAAGCTGGAATGCGATGCCGGAGCGTGGCACAGGTAACCGTGTATTCGTGGTCTTCAAAGACCAGTCCAGGTTTCACCGGGTGAATATTGAGATTGTAGGGAAACTGGGTCTGCGTGAAGTGCTGGCAAGCGTGGATCAAGTCTTTCAACTCAGCCGGTCCATATAAATCAACTTTGGTCATTCGCCCGGTCAGACCAGCGCTGGAAAGCAAGCCCATCAGTCCAAACGTGTGGTCGCCGTGCATATGCGTGACGAAAATACGGCGCAACTGGCTGATACTGAGGTTGCTGCGAAAAAACTGATGCTGGGTGCCTTCGCCACAGTCAAACATCCACTGCTCCCCTCGTTGGGTCAACGACAGGATCACGCTCGACACATTGCGTGCCCGAGTTGGAACGCCTGAACTGGTACCGAGAAAAGTGATTTGCATGGGTGGCTTTTGTTCTTCGGGCTGAAAACTTTGGGCTGAGAAAACCAGGGCTTGGGGCAATCGAAGGGATGAGGGATGAGGGATGAGGGATGAAGGATGAAATAAACCCAATTCTTCAGCCCCAAGCCCTCAGCCCCCAACCTGCCTTCTTCAGCCCTGGTTTTATTCGTTAAAAGGTGAAGCTTCGGCCTCTTCGCCATAGAACATCTGCAATTGATCCCGGAGATATTCAAAGGCCGTTTGCGGCGTATCGGCAAAACGAAACAGATTCAGATCCTCTTGATTGATCATTCCCCACTTTTCAAGGGCGTCAAAATTCAAAACTTCGCGCCAGTACTGCTCGCCATAAATCACAATCGGAATTGGGCGGCGCAGTTTTTTGGTTTGAATCAGGGTCAGGACTTCAAGGAGTTCGTCTAACGTTCCAAAGCCGCCTGGAAAAATCACCAGCGCTTTTGACAGGTAGATAAACCAAAACTTGCGCATGAAAAAGTAGTGAAACTCAAAACTCAACTCATTTGAAATAAATGGGTTCGGAGCTTGCTCAAATGGAAGGCTGATATTGAGGCCGATTGACTTGCCGTGTGCCAGTGCGGCACCTCGATTGGCAGCCTCCATAATGCCCGGACCGCCTCCAGAACAAATCAAAAACCGTCGCTGGCGTTCTTTGAGGCTTTTTGACCACTCGGTCAATAACCGGGCAAGTTCAACTGCATCATCATAATAACGCCCCATTTCCAGTGCCCGGTCCAGTTTGTCCCGGTAACCATCCTCAAGCCCATCATTTTTCAATTCTTTCTCGACTTCTTCACTCGGGCGAATCCGGGCTGAACCAAAAAAGACGATGGTGTCTTTGACCTTGTAATGGCGGAATCTCGATTCCGGCTCCAGATATTCGCTCAGAATCCGCAACACTCGGGCGCTGTTGCTATTTAAAAAATCCAGGTTTTTATAGGCTTTGAGCGGAAGCGGGCGCTTCGATTGATCTTTGGACATTCAGGGGCAACTCCTTATGACAGAATGGCAAGCTGACAAAGTGACAGAATGACAAGGTGACAAAATGACAAGGTGACAGAGTAATTGTTTGACCACTCGCTACTCACTGCTCTGGGTTTGACTACTTCGCTCCCTCTACTTAAATCGGCGATAGAATGGTCGGCGGCGGTTCTTTCGGGCTTCCAATTCGACAAAGGCGTTACTGTACAGAGCAATGATATCAGCGTGCAAATGTGTTCCCCCATCTTGATCGGACAAGAGTGGCTGGAGCCGTCCCAGGGTGTGAACAAAGGCAGTTCGTAGCGGCACCGGGCGATCTGGATGGTACACCAGATGACAGGGAACGCCACGCGTCCAGGTCACCCAATCGGCCAGTTCCTGCGAGTTTCCAACCGTGGCCGAAAGCATCAGAATGCGGGCGTCAGGCGGGGTATAAATGATTGATTCTTCCCAGGCTACGCCACGTTCGCGGTCCCCCAGATAATGAACTTCATCAAACACGACCAGCCGAACCTGGCTGAGAGTCCGGTCTGAAAACCCAAGGCCGTTCATGGCGTCATAGAGGCCATTGCGGTAAATCTCGGTCGTACCGATTTTGAGCGGAGCATCCGGGTTGACCCGCCGATCACCAGTGATGATGCCAACGTTTTCGGGGCCGAAAATGCGACTGAATTCCCGAAATTTGTCATTGGAAAGGGCTTTGAGTGGAGAGGTATACCAGCAGGATTGACCGCGCTCCAATACCCCACGGATGGCCTGCTCGGCAATCCAGGTCTTTCCCGAGCCGGTTGGTGCTGAAACCATAACATCCGCATCCTGATTCAAAACCAGGTCAACCGCTTCAAGTTGAAAATCGTCAGGCCGAAACGGCTGAACTTCCGGCGCCCCAATTCCAGCCAGCAACTGATCAAGTTCTTCCCGGCGCCGACGGCGGAGCATCAACGAATGCAAATCAAGCGATTCCTCAGCTTTGGCGCCGGCTGATTTTTCAAATTCAATCAGTTCCTTTAACACCTGATTGATCCCGCCCGATGCCAGCAACTGGACGACCGCCAAAGCTGGCACACCGGCGGCATGGTGGCCTTTTTGATATGACCGGGTCAGCACGGCCACAATTTTATCCAGACCCGCTTTCGGGGCTTTTGGTTCGCGTTCTTCAAGCCAGTCGCGCAACTGTTTGGGAGTCAACTCAACGGCTTCAACCAGACGGTGGGCAAGTGCCGGCTGGTCCTGGGCTTGAATTGAAAGTTCAACGATCAATTCCATCCGGTTCAGCTTTGAAAGCGTTCTGGGGAGTGCTGAGGAAAGATCTTCGACAGGTGCTTTTTTCTTTCGGTTCGCAGATTTGGTCTCCGCCGGGCCAGATAAAATCTGGCGCAGTTGCGATGTATTGAGCGTTTCTGCCAGCCGAATCAGTTCAGATGATGACAGGTTCAAAGCAAACTCCTTAATTGAATGAAGAATTGAGAATTAAGAATTAAGAATTAAGAATTGGTTGGTTCTTGGTTCTTCTTCAAAAGTATTGATTTCTAACCACTAATCACATTCTTCATTCTCAATTCTTCATTCTTCATGTTGGCCTTACAGCCAGCGTTCCATCACGACGGCGTCTTCCGTGGGCCCATAATAGTAATTGCGGCGACGGGTGACGGATTGAAACCCTAGCTGGTAATAGAGCAACTGTGCCGCTGTGTTTGAAGCCCGAACCTCCAGCCGGACACTTTTGGCGCCATAGATGCGACCACGCGCCATGGCTTCCTCCATCAATTCCCACCCAACGCCAAATCGTCGAAAATCTGGATGTGTCGCAATGTTGTTGATATGGAGTTCGTCATACTCTTCGACCGGAGAGGGCACAACCCGCCCCACGATAAAACCAAGAATGCGTCGCATCATGGCTCCCGGTTCATCACCTCGGGCGACCAGCATGATGGCCATCGGGTTGTAATGCAGATCCCAATGATAGCCTTCATACCCCCAGCGACTCAGCCCGGTGGTTTCTTCAAGCTCCACCACTTCCTCCAGGTCGGCTTCCATCATATCCGCCACAAAAAACTTGAGTCCCTTTGGTTTTTCCATTTTCGACACCTCACGCCTGACTTTCGACTGGCTGGATCAATTTGAGTTCGGCTTCAGACGGACGAACATAGCAGGCGTCGATTTCGTGGGCTCCAATCTGTTTTCCCTCCCGCCAGCGATTGAGAAAAAGCCTCGCTGCCGTTGGTGCCAGAAAGGTTGGAGATTGAATACAATACCAACCGCCTGATTCAATCAGGTAATTCATTTGAGAAGCCTGGTCAAGTGGAAAAAATTGAACGTGCTGCTTGTCAGCTTCAGATTGCAGGCGGCCAGACAAGGTGGGAATCGCATCTCCGGTAAAAAACCCCGCAGCGGCAAATGTCGGAGGGGTTCGGAGAAACACGGTTACGATCTCGGCAATCTGATTTTTGTGACCGGCGACTGGTTCAGTGAGCGGTTGCGGCCCAGTGCCGGATTCGAGCCGAAAACACTGGGCATAGACCTCGTCCCGATACGAAATCTGTACCACCCAGGCCCAAACCGGGGTTGAAAAGGAAGGAACGGCAGTGGTCAAAGCTTCGAGCGTGGTGGCGGTGACAACTGGCCGATTCAGGGCCTGGCTCATCGCCTGAATCGTAGCCAATCCGACACGGAGACCGGTAAAACTGCCTGGGCCAACCAGGACGCCAAATCCGTCCAGTTCGGTCACAGCACAACCGGCGCGGTGTAAGACAAAATCAATATCACTGATCACCAGTGATGAAGTTTGCCTGGTAACCACGCCAAATTCGGCCAGAAGCTGGCTTCCACGAACCAGCGCAACGCTAAATTGGGTGGAAGTTGTGTCCAGAATCAGGAGTACAGGGGAATCAGGAGGTGAGGAAACAGTCATCGAATTTGAATTAATCTTTCTGCAACATATTCCAGGTAGGGTCAGTGTCAAATCGCATTTCAGTTTTTCAAGAGTAACCACACCGGCTTCAAACTGATCTCAAAATAAGATTTCAGGATCTGAGGACAAAGGAGAATCTGAGCTTTACGCTTGTTAACAGCCCTTAGCCCTGTCTGATTGGGTGAAATTGTGGTGTTTGACACATCTTGTCGCTCAACTATATAGTTGCACCGCTTGCTCTGACAATCCTGTGGCTCTTCAACCCTTTACTCCTCACACGCTTTTTCAAGCGGACCCCAGGGCGGCGATCTTCTGCCAATACAGGCAACTGTAGAATCAGCCGGCAGCCAGGACTTCTCTTCATCAGAGGACTTTCACGTGAAAGACATTCGAACCATTGGTGTCATGACAGGCGGTGGCGATGCACCGGGACTGAATGCAGCATTACGGGCAGTTGTTCGCCGGGCCATGCAGGCCCACCTGCGGGTGCTCGGTATCCATCACGGTTGGAAGGGTTTGATCCAGGGTAAGGTTGAACCCCTTACACGCTATTCAATTTCAGGTATTCTCCCACGGGGTGGAACGATTCTGGGAACGTCACGCGTCAACCCACTTGAATCGGATGAATCGCTGCAGCGTATCCAGGAAACCTGGCGGCGGTTTGGACTTGATGCCCTGATTACAATTGGAGGCGATGGCACACTCAGTGCCGCGTTGCGCATGTGGCGTGATCAAGGCTACCCAATCGTCGGAATCCCAAAAACGATTGATAATGATGTGCGTGGCACCGACTTTACCCTTGGCTTTGATACCGCCGTGTCAATCGCCACCGAAGCCATTGACCGATTACACAGCACGGCTGAATCCCACGACCGGGTAATGGTGGTCGAAGTTATGGGCCGTCATGCTGGTTGGATTGCGGCCACTTCAGCCATTGCCGGGGGTGCCGACATGGTGCTCGTACCGGAATACCCGTTCCGGATTTCCCGAATCTGCGAAATCATCAACCAGCGCAAATCACTCGGGCGCTTTTTTTCAATCATCGTGGTGGCGGAGGATGCTCACCCGCATCCGGATGAAAATTTTCTCTCTGAACAAGATGCCCAGGAGGTATTTGAACATACCCGACTGGGCGGGATTGGCTCACTGCTTGGAAAAAAAATCGAGGAATTGACCGGGATTGTTACCCGAGTCACGGTGCTGGGATTTGTCCAACGTGGAGGCGGGCCAACCGCGTTTGACCGGATGCTGGCCTCACGCATGGGGGTCAAAGCTGTGGATATGGTGCTCAACCGTGAATTCGGCTCCATGACGGCCATCCAGGGAACACATATGGTCTCAGTTCCACTCGAACATGCGGTCTCGGGTATCAAGCTCCTGGATGACAGTATTTACCGCGATTGTGAAGTCTTTTTCGGTTAGACGTTCCGTCCTCTTCTCCCGCCGCCAAATTCAGCTTCTTTCCGACAGGTTGTCTTAAACTTAAAACAAAATCCCAAGTCCTTTCGTGTCATAAGGATCCCCTGGGTTCCCTCCCCAGGGAGTATCTGCTTTTGTTACACCAATGTCAGACAGATTTAACACGATCAACAAAAGAAGTTAACCCCTCCTCAGTAAGCTCGCCGCTTCAACCTAACTCATCATCCTGCATTGATTATATTCAACTCTAAAGGCGTGACCCTCCACTCAATCAGTCACGACCTCTGACTCAACCGAGTCCAAAGATTATTTCGTGTGTTTTCTCTTTTTTTCAAATCTCATGAGGTACAACGTATGACAGTTCGTCCACGTGCAGCCTTGACTCAGGTCTGCGCCTTCCTGACGTGTCTCTGTCTGGTGGGAACGCCATTGACAGCACTCGGTGCGCCGCTGCTTCAGGCTGCACCATCAGGAAAATCGGCAACTGCCCCAAAGAACGCAGATAAACCCGGCAAAGTGGCCGGATTGGTCGTGAATGTGGCAACCGGTGACCCGATTCCCAACGCCGGAGTCGAAATTGTTTCGACACAGCAGACGTTCTACACGGACAATGACGGCAATTTTGTCCTGACACTCCCGCCGGGAAACTACGAAGTCCGCGTTTTCAAGTCCGGTTTTGTTGACACCAAAAAACCTGTCACCATCGTGGCGGGAGATGTGTTCCCGCTTGATTTTGCGCTTTCAACGACTGGAAGCGGCGAAGTTGTCGAAGTCAATGCCACCAGCGGCAGTACTGAAATTGCAATGGTCGAAGAACGCAAGACGGCGAGCACGATTGTTGATTCGCTGTCATTGCGCGAAATCAACAACGACGTGGCCGGGGACGCCGCCGGGGTGCTGCAGCGCGCACCCGGACTTTCAATCGTTGACAACAAATTTGTCTACGTTCGGGGATTGGGAGATCGCTATAGCAACACCGTCATGAACGACGCCGTGATGCCAACGCCCCAGGCCGAACGCAAAGTCGTGCCGCTTGATCAGGTGCCGTCTGACCTGATTCAGAACTTGAAGATTTTAAAAACCTTTACCCCGGATCAACCGGGCGAGTTTGCCGGTGGGCTGGTCAAAATTGAAACGCTTGAGTTTCCCAACCGCTCGTCGCTCAAATTCTCAACATCATTTGGCGGCAATACCCAGACCACGTTCCAGGATATGCTGACCGCACCCGGAGACCGGCTTGACTTTCTGGGTTTTGGGTTGGGACGGCGTTCACTTCCATCAATCATTCCGAATAAACCGCTGGTGCGTGGCAGCGACCTGCTACCTGGATTTACGCCACAGGAATTACAGACCTTTGGTCGCGCATTTGAAAATGTCTGGGAACCCCGCAAGTCAACCGCGCCGATCAATCAAAGCTACAGCCTGGCCGGCAGCACGCAAATTGGAAAGCTCGGCTTTATCGGCACCATCACTTATGGCAACAGTTCAACGGTGACTCCGGAAATCCAACGCTATCCGCGGGTGTCAACCGGTCCAGATGGCACTCCGGTGGTCAGCGCCCAAAACCTGTATGACTATGTGTCAGGCGTCAACAGTGTTCGGCTTGGGTTGCTGGGCAATGCAGCCTACAAACTCAATGACAAGAACAAGTTCCTGTTCAAAAACTTCTTTAGCAATGACTCACGCGACGAAGCGCGCGAGTTTCAAGGCTATTTTGATGACCGGACAACCGACATTCTGAATCGCCGCCTGCGCTATACTCGCACCCGAACCGAAACCCACCAACTGGCTGGGGATCACCTGGTCAGCAAACTGGGTGATAGCATCTTTACCTGGCGATTTACCTACTCTCGGGCGCTGCTTGACGAGCCGGATCTGCGCGAAACGCTCTATGACTTTAACTCCAGCCTGGGCAAGTTTGTGTTCTTCCAGGGTGGACAGAGCGGCTTCCGGATGTTTACCAAAATGCGTGAAAACATCCGTGAACCAGCGATTGACTGGTCAAAATTCGTCTTTAAATCAACCATCACGTTTAACTTCAAAGCCGGTTTCCAGTTTACCAACCGCGACCGATCCTTCAATGCCCGCCGCTTGCGGTTTACCGCCCGTAGCCTGGCTGGAATTGACACATCGCTTTCACCGGAAAATCTGTTTGAAGCCTCAAACATCAACCCTGAAGGATTTGAAGTCCAGGAAAACACCCGCCCAACCGACTTTTTCGTGGCCAAACAGGACATCATTGCCGGGTATGGCATGGCGGATGTCACCTATAACAAATTCCGAGTGATTTTTGGCGCACGGATTGAGAACTCAGAACAGCAAGTTCAGACCTTTGAACTGTTTTCATCAAACCCTGAACCAACCCGGGCCACGCTGGAAAACACCGATGTCCTGCCAAGCATCGGGTTTGTCTATAACATCAAACCAAACATCAATCTGCGACTTGGCTACAGCCAGACTGTCACCCGTCCACAATTCCGCGAACTCAGCCCGTTTGAATTTACCGAAGCCACTGGTGGTCGCTCGACCCTGGGAAACCCCAATCTGGTGCGGACCAAAATTCAAAATTATGACGCCCGGTTTGAAATGTTTCAGTCATCGGGGCGGTTGTTTGCGGTGAGCTTCTTCTATAAAAACCTGCGCAATCCGATTGAGCCAGTGGTTGAAGCCACGGCTAACCTGCGCACCTCATACCGCAACGCCGACAAAGCCAAAAACCGGGGACTCGAATTTGAAATGCGCCAGACCCTGGGCAAGCTCTCCTCCCGGCTGGAAAACCTGACGCTCACGGCCAATTACACTTTTGTGGATTCATCGGTTGAAATCGGCCCTGAAGCGCTTGAATTGTTGACCTCGAAAAATCGCCCACTTGCCGGCCAGTCAACCCACCTGATCAACCTGTCGCTTGATTATGACATTCCGAAATACCGCAGCTTTGCGCGTGTTCTCTATAACTACACCGGAGAACGCATCAGCGACGTTGGTGCCTTAGGAATCCCCGACATCAAAGAAAAAGGCTATCCGGCACTTGACGTGCTCTTCAGCAAAAAGCTGGGGGGTGAAAACGGCAAATGGGAAGTCAAATTCAGTGGTGAAAATCTGCTCAACCGGCTGGTTCGCTTCAAGATCGGCGATGATTTTCCCTTCCAGGTCTATCGCCGCGGACGGACGTTCGGCGCCGGACTTTCATACACGTTCTTTTAAAATAGTCAGTAGTCAGTAGTTCGTAGTCAGTAGTTCACTAAGTTTATTGAGTTGAATTACTTGACTGTTTCCTCACACGAGGATTCCATTGCAAATTGGTGTTAGTCGTCGGTCGTCCACATTCTGGACTTTGCTGACTACTCACTGTCACTCAATGACATTTATTTCTGCTCATCAGGCTTCACTGATGACTCACTTATTCGGAGAAGTATCCATGACGAGGAAACTGTTTACTGTTGCAGTACTGGGGCTGTTGACGTCCCTTTCAATCTTTGTGACCTCGGGCCGGTCGGTTGTTTCAGCCAACCACACAGCACAACCGGCCCTGCAATCAGACAATAACCAGACCCAGATCGAGCTTGATGAAGATGAAGCCGACGATAACGACGGCGAATTCTGGTACGAACCCCAGCCAGAACGTCAGGGCGATGTCGTGACCTTGCGTGGCAATATCACCCAAAACACCAGCCTCAAGGCCAACAAACGGTATGTGCTTGAAGGCGGTGTGTTTGTCAAAGCCCCAGCCAAGTTGAAAATCAAAGCCGGTACCCAGATTTTCGGTGGCCCAAACAGCTTCCTGGCCATTGAGCGCGGGGCGCAGATTCTGGCCAAAGGCAAAGCCACCAAGCCCATCGTGTTTACCAGCGCCCAGAACGCCGGAAGCCGCAAGTTTGGTGATTGGGGCGGATTGATCATCAACGGCAGCGCCCCGATGAACATTCAAAACTTCCAGGGCGAAGGCGGCACGGGTGCCGCTGGCGGCACCAATCCGGCTGACAACAGCGGTGTGTTGCAATTTGTCCGGGTGGAATATGGCGGCTTCCCCATCACGCCACAGAATGAACTGAACGGCATTGCTTTCCAGGGTGTTGGAAACGGCACCGTCGTCGAAAACGTGGAAGTGCTCGAAGCCGGCGATGATTCTTATGAATTCTTTGGCGGTACAGTCAACGTCAAGCGACTGCTGGCCATCGGCACCAGTGACGATGGGTTCGACTGGGTAAACGGTTGGGTTGGAAAAGCCCAGTTCCTGATTTGTTTGAAGGATGGCACGACGGAATCCCAAAATGGGGTCGAAGCCGACAACCTCAACGAAGCCAATGACCAGTTGCCACGTTCGGCGCCAACGATCTACAACATGACGCTGATCGGCGACCTGGAAACCAAATCAAGCTCAGCCTTCGGGATGCTTCTGCGGGTTGGAACGGCTGGCACCTTCCGCAATATCATTGTGATGAATTTCCGTGAGTTCGGGATCCGCGTTCAAAACGACTCCAGTCTGGCTCAACTCCAAAACGGTGCGTTGAGCATTGATGGATTGATCGTCAACGGTAATGCCAAAGGCAACTTCCAGTTTGTCGCCAACTCCGGCTCACCGGATCCAGGCGACCTGTCAAACCTCTTCCGCAACGTCAGCACCGACAATCCAAACCTGACCAACATCAGCAAGTCCGCCACCCCGGCTGATTTCCGGCCACAGACCGGTTCACCAGCCCTCAATCAGGCGCTGGTGGCATCACGCCCACAGGGTGATACCTTCTTTGAAGCGGCCAACTTCCTGGGCGGTATGGGCCCAGGTGCAAATGACGACTGGACCAAAGGCTGGGCCACGTTTGTCCGAAAATAAGGTAGAGAAGTAGTGAAGTAGCGAAGTAGCGAAATAGAAAATCACCCAACGAGCCATGAGTTTTCATGGCTCGTTGGTATTTCAACCAGAATGAGAAAGACAATGCCCACACGTTGGAAATGCTTGAACGGTAAGAATATCGCGAGTTTCACACTTGGAATGAGCCTGCTGTGGTTTGTCGGATGCACGACACCCACGCCATCACCACAGCCGCCATCTTCGACTTCCCTTCCCGCTCCCGCACGAGTTCAACCAGCTCAACCAGAACCCTCGATTGAAGAGCCGCTCCCAAAATTACCAGATAAAAACCGAAAACTGGCAAAGACTTATTCATCAACCGAAGAGCTGACCAAAGCATTTTTGAAGGCGCTGGCTGACAAACCCAATGCGAAAGTCTTGCTCTCCTTTGCCGTCACCAAAGATGAATATTGCCAGTACCTGGTGCCGGAACTCCCCGGCGGGAAAATCCCAAACGTCAACTGTGACTTTTTGTGGAATCAGGATCAGATTCCCAGCAGCTATGGTCTGCAATCCACGCTTTCGAACTACAGCGGAAAAAAGTACACCTTTGTCAGTTTAAGCTTTACTAAAAAGCCGGAAACCTATGAAACGTACCGGATTTATCGGTTTCCACGAGTCAAGGTGCTCACCGAAACCAACACCGAGGAAGTCATTATCCCGTTTGGCCCGGTGGTTGAAATTGATGGGGAATTCAAACTGTATGGGTTTGGGAAAGATGACTGATTTCGGGCTCAGAGTTCCAGGTCTAAAAGACGAAAAGGGCAAAAGGACTTAAATTCGAAAACCCTGAACCCTGCTAATCCCCCGGATTTTGTGGGTGAGCAAACCCTATATTGAAAATAAAGGGCTTAGCTAAATCACATTTTGTGGGAAACAGGCAAAACGGTCCAAAATGGGTTCATTTGATAGCATTTTGCTTCGGTTTTGAGCCTATCCCACAAAATCCGGGAGGATTAGAAGGGATGAGGAATGAAATAAAACCAATTCTTCAACCCGATGTCTTCAACCCGACTTCTTCAGCCCCAAGCCCTGAGCCCTGGTTTTTTCAGCCCTACTGTGATGGCGTTGCCGCAACCGTGCCCGTGATGGTTGAAATCGTTCCATCCGAAGCTTTTACCAGCCGCAGGCAATGATTGCTTGAATCGGCAATCACCACGTTTCCAGCCCCGTCAACCGCAATGCCTCGGGGTTGGAGCAGGCTGGCGTGCGGTGCCAGCCCCTGATCGCCGGTAAACCCACCGGCGCCATTTCCCGCCACGGTCACAATGATCCCGGTTTTGAAATCAACCCGCCGGATTCGATGATTGGCGGCATCAGCAATCAGCAACTGACCATCGCCAGCCCAGGCAAGCCCGCTTGGTTCAAACAACTGGGCTTCAATGGCCGGGCCCTCATCGCCGGTAAACCCGCGAGTTCCAGTTCCGGCAATGGTTGAAATTTCACCGCTCTGAGCATCAATGCGCCGAACCCGGTTATTCCCCAAATCAGAAATAACGATATTTCCTTGTGTGTCAACAATTACGCTACGTGGCAGATTGAGTTGGGCGGCAGTGGCTAGGCCATGGTCCCCACCAAATCCGGCTTTTCCAGTTCCGGCCACGGTTGAGATTTTTCCAGTTTTGCGGTCTACCCGCCGAATGCGGTGGTTGAGCGTGTCGGTAATCAAAATATTGCCTTGTGGATCAACCGCCACACCAAAAGGATGATTGAGGGCGGCAGCGGTCGAGGGACCTCCGTCACCAGCAAAATCCGCCTGCCCATTGCCCGCCACCGTGGTGATGATTCCCGTTTTGAAATCAAATGCCCGGATGCGTTGATTGGTGGTGTCAGCTATGAGCAATACATGGTCACCATCAAGCGCAAGTGCATAGGGACCAGCCAGTTGTGCTTTAAGTGCTGGTCCGCGATCTCCGGAAAAACCGGCGCTTCCAGTTCCAGCAATGATAGCAACCTGCCCGGTTTGTGGATCCAGCTGCCGAATGACGTGCTCTGATTTGTCGGCAATGAAAAATTCACCTGATGGGCCGACAACCACGCTGCTTGGAAATGATAATTTGACAGGAACTGATTGACGAGCCGCTGCCTGGATTGGTGGATGGAGCAGCCGTAAAGGAAATGAGTGTGAGGGAACTGGCATCACCAGAACCCAGAAGGCAACTGCGGTGAGCGTGATTGAAATCCATCGGGAAAGACGTGGTGAAATGAATCCCAGGAATGGTTTTTCGGTTGGAATTGAAGATTGTGATTGACGATGAATAAAAATGAGCTGAGCCATTTCTTGTACCTCCTGAACAACCCCAAAAATGACTCAGCATCATTTCCAATCTGCGTTTCTTAGTTATAAAAGCCGGGTTTCGCCCGTGTAGCCGATGTCCTACATTGATGTTAATTCACTCCAAGCCTTCCGATTTGAGATGGCTCCTGCCTGGTTTCGCTCTTTTCTGCAGCCAATCGGCCTCGAAATGAACTTTTCAACCAAAAGTTTCTGGTTCAAAAATCAGCCAAGCCGGGGTATACTGCGCCGCACTCCCCTTGAGTGGTTCCATCAGTTTTCCACCTGTACCCAATTCTTTCGAAAGACAGCACTCCCAGGGACCTCACTTTTTCTGTCGGGGGCGGTTCAGTTCATTCGTTTTGAATCTTCGTTTTTTCAACGACACAACCTGAAATGGGGATACCTTCTCCGGACAATTCTTGTCGCTCACATTCAAATCAAGCCAGTTTTCAAATACCTGTTTTTTGATTTTTCATTTTTCCCTGCCTCGACTGGATCGAGAAAAATCTTCCAGTTTGCTTTTTCACTGACACCCGCAACACCGTTGATTCAAACCACTCGTGCTCGTGCCCGCGCCGCCGGTGTGGTTCTATTTCTCCGACAGTGTCAGTGCCCAACATGTTCTTTGCAACCAAACTACAAACTGAACCACCTGGGTCAGTCGAAGAAAGCCATCCTCTCACTTTCATCATTTCACAGGGGTCATATGAGCCGAGAAGAGAAGCGTAAGGAAATTCGCGACCATCACACCATCCTGCAAGCCATCAAGGAAATTGGTGCGATCAGTGAACTGGTCGAATATGAATCCGGTCATGGCTACAAGTATGGCGTGGATATTGAAGTCGCCATCTATGGCCGGAATTATGGTCCAGGCAAGAAAGTCGGTCCCTACATCCGCATGTTTGAATATCCACCGGGGGCTGAGATTGTTCACCAGGGCGACTGGGAAACCAATACCTTTTTTATCATTGAGCAGGGCGCTGCCGAAGTCTTTGTTGATATCGAAGGCGGTCAGCAAAAACAGGTCGCGGTATTTGAAGCCGGACGCCCGGTCGGCGAAATGGGCGTGATTGCCGGGGTCGCCCGTGCCGCCACGGTCAAAGCCCACCACGAACGCGGCATCCGGGTGCTCGAAGTCCAGCGACCGGCCTTGCGCATCCTGCGCAAACTCAGGAAATTTGGAACGGCTCTCGACCTGACCTACCGCGACAATGGCCGCAAATCAACCCTGACCACGATCAGCCTCAGTGATGACCTCAAACAGCAACTCAATGATATTTCAGAGTTTAAGGTCATTGTCCGTGGTCACACGATTTGTAGCGAAGGTACGTTCATTGATAAGCTCTATATCATCAAAGACGGCTGGATTGAGCGCTCAGCCACCAGCAAGCAGGGAACTGTCACCGATTATATGGGCCCCGGGTATGCCCTCGGGATGAACGCCCTCACCATTGATAGAGCCCGCTGGACATTTAAAGCCACGGCGCTTGGTCGAACCGAACTTCTGGAAATTCCGCTCAGCAAAGTCAAAGCCAATCCAGCACTGCTCAAGCTCCTGCAAACTGAGTTTGAACCCTATGGTACGATTGGCACCCCGCTGCAACCGGTCAAGGAACTGACCTTTACCCCGGCAGCCAAAACCGCCCAAAAACACATTCTGGACAAGGGGTTGGCTGATGCCAACAACCTGCTTCTGATGGACATGGATTTGTGCGTCCGGTGCGGGAATTGTTCGCTGGCCTGCCACGAAATCCATGGCCAGTCCCGATTGACACGCCGGGGCATCCACGTTTTGCGCCCCAAACACGCTGACCGACCAAAACTTGATCAGAGTCTGCTGGCGCCAGCCGTCTGTCTGCACTGTAAAGACCCGGAATGTTTAACCGGTTGCCCAACCGGGGCGATTGCCCGATTTTCCGGCGGTCAGGTGGATATTGTCCCTTCGCTGTGCATTGGGTGCGGAGACTGTGCCACCCAGTGCCCCTACAATTCAATTTCGCTCATTCCACGCGACGACCTGAAACGTTCACCAGCCACTGGCGCCAAGGCGACTCCAGCCAAAACGGCAGGCCCCGCCAAAGGCGGCGACCGCAAGGGGCAGCCAGCCCCCGAACCGGCCAAAGAACCGTTTGCCAAACAACTCTTCACCTCGCTCAAGCTCAAATATGACGAAAAACCCAAACCAGTCATTGCCGAAGACAATCTGGTAGCCGTCAAGTGCAATCTGTGCAACGACACGCCACTCAATCCCAAAGTGGATGGCAAACCGGTCTATAAAGATCACAAATACAATTGTGAAGAAAATTGCCCAACCGGAGCCCTGATGCGGGTCAATCCCAGTCAGTATTTCGAGGAAATCGGACGCATCAAAGGCAAAGCCTTCCGTCAGGATGGCTCGACACTCTACGGAAGCCAGTTTGGGTGGAAAGACACTGGAAAACAAATTGCCCACACGGTGGGAATCCTGGCCACGCTGGCGTTGTGTGGTGGAACGATGGCAGGAATTGTGTCCTATGGGCTTGGAACACCCCTCTTCAATACCCAGTGGTTTAATCTCCGCTGGATTACAGGTCTGGTCGGATTGCTGGGGATTGTGGTCGTGATGCTCTATCCAGGTCGCCGTCAGGTCTGGCGCAAACGCGCTGGCGCCTTGCGCTACTGGATGCTTGCCCACGCCTATGCGGGGGTGATTGCCGGGGTGATTTTACTGCTCCACGGAGGCACTCACCTGGGCGGTATTCTCACCAGTATCCTCATGATTTCGTTTGATCTGGTTATTTTGACCGGTTTAGTTGGATTGCTTCTCTACTGGATCGGTCCACGCACCTTGACCCAGATTGAAGGCGAACCGTTGCTGGTTGAAGACCTGCTCCGCCGCCGTCAGGAACTGTATCAGGAAATTGCCGACGTTACCTTGACCTCCCAAAGTGAAGCCGAACAACAGGGCCGTCAGCAGCAGTTTGCGACCGATTTTCTCGGAACCCGCGATAAAGTGCTTGATCTGACGACCTCGCTCGGATTCCTGATGCGGCAATACTTCAAGCGCGAATCGCTTGATGACCTGCTCAAGTCAATTCACACCTTGTTTGAGTCTGACACTTCAAAACTCGACAAACGCGAAAAAGATGCCTTCCTACGGTTGCTGGATGCGGCAGTGATTATCCGGCGGATTGATGCGCTCATCTACATCCATCGCGCCCTCAAAATCTGGCTGCCGCCACACGTCATTTCGACTTCGGTTATGCTGGCAACCATGCTGATTCACATTGTTCAGGTGACTTATTACTTGTGGAAGTAAGACATTCGGGTTCCGGGTTCCGGGTTCCGGGTTCCGGGTTTTTGCTTGAAAGGAAAGGTCTATGACAGCCACGCCGACGCGATTTGTAATTAAACGCAAAGATCTCTATGAAGATGACCTCGTGCTTGAACTGGACGGGTTAGCCATTGGCTCCGCCCTTGGAAGCGATCTCTTGCTCAATCACCCAACGGTGTCGCGCATCCACGCTGGAATTCGTGAAATTGACGAAAGCTTTTGGTTGACCAACCTGTCCAAATCCAACGGAACGCTGGTCAATGGGGCGTTGATTGAAACCATCCAAATCCAACCCGGTGACACCATCCAAATCGGGATTTTCCTCATTCGCCCGGCGTTTGATGTGCCAGACCAGATCATCCTTGAAATTGATCGCCAGATTGACTCGGTTTCCGCCGGGAATCGGGCCGCTGGTATTCTGGGAAATCCAATTCAGGCAGCCGCCGAGGGCAAAACGATCAAGCTGGATCCAAGTTTGTTTGCCTTCCTGGATGAAATCACCTCCACGGGCAGCCTGACTGGGCAACTTCAATTTCCAGGACAAACCCAACAGCTTAAAAAAGATGGAAAAACGACCCAGGAAATTGAAATGGAGCGCCAGGGGACGCAAAAACTGACCCCACAGCCTCAACAAACGCAGCAACTACAAATGAAAACCAGCGGTAGCACGGCTCGCATGGCCACCATGCGGCTGCAGCGCGGCCAAACCGGAATGCTGACCGCGCTGGCCGGGCTTTCAGGCGACGAACAGAAAAAGTTTCAGGAATCAATTGACACGTTTTGGGAACGCCGCAAACAGGCTGAGCAGGGCGAGCAAAAGTTAGCCGATATTTCAGCGCTACGCCCGCAAGAACCCGATCCGGAACTGGCACAGTACAACCTGCATCTGGGCAAAAAACAGTTCAACTGGCTGCCGTCGTTCGATCTGGTTCGCCCCTGGCCGCGCGGATACCTGTATGTTTTTGGCGGAACAGCTATTCTGGCGATGCTCCTGGCCGCCGTGTTCTATGAAAAAGCCTATTCACCGGGCGAAGTTTCCAATCCACACAACCTGCCGCTGGCCCAGCAGCCCGCCGATGTGAATCAACGGGTTGGGGCAAAAATAGTGGCCAATATTGCGGCTGAAAACAATTGTGCCGCCTGCCATTCGCCAGTTCTCTCAATGCAGAAACTGTGTATGGACTGCCACCAAACGGCGCACTTCAACCCAGAAGTCATTTCCGCGCACCAGAAAGCCAACGTCGGCTGTGTTGATTGTCACACCGAGCACAAAGGCAAGGAGTTTAAGCCGGCTGGGGTTGCCCGCAGTATGTGTATTGACTGCCACCGCGATGACCCACGCCATCCCAAAGCCCATGATGCCAAAGGGCAGTTGTTGAAAAACCCGCATCCCAACACGGCTGGCTATCCGGTGAATAAACAAACCGGCCAATGGACCTGGACCAACCCGCTCAATCCGAAATGGAAACAGGTCTTCCCGGCCAACATTGGGCCCAAAGAAAAGTTCCACCTGGTTCACGGCGTCGGACTCAATGCCGCTGGCGAAGACTGGAAATGCTCGGGCTGCCACGAAGGCTTCACCCCGGCGGCCAAAGCCAAGGTCATCAGTGAAGACAAGTGCAGTGTCTGCCACGGCGCGACCTATGACGAGGAAAGCAAACGCAAGCTTGATCAACTGGCGGCCAATTTCAAACTGGATTGTAATAGTTGCCACCCGCAGCACGGCTATGACACCGTCGCTCTGGCCTCGCTCAAGAAAGCCGGAAAAGACCGCACACCGATTGTCTGGACACCGGAAGGCGTCTACCGAGGCGGGAAAGACTGGCAATGGACGTCATTTGCCGCCAAATTTGGCGGGATGTCAGTCAATGGCTGGCTGGCGTTCTTTAGTATCCTTCCCCTCACGGCGCTTGGGTTCCTGGTGGTTGACTCAAACCGTCGCCGCAATGTGCTCACCTTGCTCAAAGGTAACATCATTGAATTGTCCCGCAAGAAGGTAAAATTCAACGACATCACCTATGCCAAACGGTGGGAGTCCAAAGAACAAATCAAACGGGCTGAAGAGGCAGCCAAGGCCCGTCCTGTGCCACAACCGGTGATTAACTATGAAACCTGCATTGGGTGCCATAACTGTATCCTGGCCTGTCCGCAGGATGTGTTGGGCTTTGATGACCAGGAACACCACGCCATTGTAGTCAATTATGAACAGTGCATGGAAGACACCGGCTGTCAGCAAGCCTGCCCGACCGTGCCCCAATCCTGCGTCCTGATCAATACCAAGAAGAAGATCCGTGAAGCACCCAAACCAATCCGCAAGGGTATCAATGACGGTTATGAAACCGAACACGCTGCCGGCGTCTACCTCGTAGGCGATGTTTCAGGCGTGCCGTTGATCCGCAATGCCATTAAAGAAGGTCGCGCGGCAATGGACAAAATTGCGGATCGCATTCAAACCGAAGGTCGGGCTGCCGGTGCCGACTACGACGTGGCGATTATTGGTATCGGCCCAGGTGGAATTTCAGCCACTGCCCGGGCCGCCGAACGCAATCTGACCTATGTAGCCCTGGAGCAGGGCCGAAAGTACTCCACCATCGCTGACAAATACCCGGCGGGCAAGTATGTGGCCTTCAACCCCTATAACCCCGGCGACCCGGAACTCGGCACGGTCAAACTTGAAGGCCCAGGTGATTTGAAAGAAAAAATGCTGGCCTGGTGGGATGAAGCGGTTGATAAACTTGGTCTCAAGATCAATGAATATGAAGGCTGTAAAGAAATTGCCAAAGAGGGCGACATCTTTGTGATCAAGACCGAGAAAAACCCAGCCGGGTATCGGGTCCGCAAGGTTGTGCTGGCGCTTGGTACGGCGGGTGAACCACGCAAACTGGGCTGTCCTGGTGAAGACCTGAAAGCACCTGATGGCAAACCCAGAGTGGTCAATCGGTTGCAGGATCCAAGCGTCTACAAAGGGAAGAATATTGTCGTGGTGGGTGCTGGAAACTCAGCCGTTGAAGCAGCGGTTGATTTGACCGGCAAACGCCAGGATGACGGAACGGTCGGCTTCCCGAAAGAAGGCGCCAATCAGGTTGCCCTTGTGGTTCGGTCTGATTTTCCGAAAGACCTGACGCTCGAAAACAAGATGTGGGTCTATTACTGCATTGACCGGGGCAAGATCAAAGCCTATTTTGGCGCTGGCATTAAGGAAATTACCGAAACCGAAGTTTCGATTGAAAAGATTCGCGACAAATCTGAAATCGTCCGGATGCCCAATGATGTGGTGTTTGCCATGATCGGCAGCATCGCACCGAAGGAATTCCTCTCCAAGATCGGCATCAAGTATGCCGGCGACGACCGGAAGAAATGAAAGAGTCAGTAGTCAGTAGTCAGTAGTCAGTAGTCAGTAGTCAGTAGTCAGTAGTCAGTAGTCAGTAGTCAGTAGTCAGTAGTCAGTAGTCGAGTGTTGGGAATTGAGAAATTCTGTCAAGTGGATTTTGTTCTATTTGAGTCAGTTAGGAACAATTCTTTTCAGGAATTCGACGGATTCAATGATCCGGGTTTTGACTACTGACTACTGACTCATCAACTACTGACTACTTCATCTCCACCCTCACACCTGACTTCAATGGCCCATCTCCTTTGACTTCGAGAACCAGCGTCTGGCCAAAATCACGATTTAATTTCGGCATTCGAAAAAAGATGATTCCCTGCGTGCTTGAGGGGGCTGGCAGAACAGTGTCGGCAGGGAAACAAAGCCTCATGAATTTTTCCTGGTATTTTTTATATCCCTGCACCGAATAGTTGCGAATTTCATAAAACTTCATCTGTTCAGCACTGGCTTTCTTGGGCGGCATCCGTTGCCATTCTTTTCCCTGGGCATCAAAGAGCCGGAATTTCAGGGATTTGGTCGAAAATGGCGCTCCGCTCTGATTATCAATGCGGATTTGAACCGGCATCACGCCAGCCAGCAGCAAATTACTGTCAAAGCGGCGGAAGGATTCATCTTCTTCACGAATCGGCAAGGCTGAGATTCGGACGGTTGCAGTTTCCGTCACATGCGGGAAATTTTCCAGCGGGAGATCAACGCGTGGGGCAATCGCAAACGGTTCGGTTCGACATCCGCTCACCAGCACCAGTAAAAGAGCGAACAGCGAATAGCGAACAGCGAATAGTTTTTTGAGACTCAAATCGTTGAGAATCATATATTTTCTGATAATCATTCGTTTTTTCCACGGGTTACGCTCGCTGACGCTCGTTCCACCCAAGACTGTCATGCTGTTACCCGTTTCATGGGTTTGAGCGGTTGGTTTCTATTCACGACTTCGCTATTTCACGACTTCGCTTCCTGGCTTGCCTCAAGTTTTTCTACCAGCCCAGCCAGAAAATCGGTATCAACCGTGCCGGTTTCAGCAATCTTGCGGGCTGCCGTATCACAAACTTCCTGCAACGGATGCCCAGCGTGCCCCCGCGTCCAGGTCCAGATGACCCGGTGCGGTTTGGCGGCTTTATCGAGGCGGTCCCAAAATTCGTGATTGGCTTTGCGCCGAAACTCGCCCTTCATGGTTTTCACGACATATTGTGAATCAGAGATGACTGTCACCTGGCAAGGCCGTTTGAGTTGTTCCAGTCCAAGGCAGGCCGCGACAATTTCCGCCTGCTGATTGGTGCCAGAGCCCATATACGCCCCAAATAATTTGCGATGGCCATTCCATTCAAGCAGGGCAGCGGCGGCGGCGGGCGAGTTTTCCTGACCATTTTTCAAGCTGGATCCATCACAGACCAGCAGCACTTCATTGGGTTTTGGTTGTTCCATAAATGAGTGAAATAGCGAAATAGAGCGAGTAGCGAGTAGCGAGTAGCCAGTCGTCAATCCAAGAGAGTCAGAAGAAAGATCACCCTGTCACTGTGTCATCTGTTCAAAGAATCTCGCGCACGTTTCCAACGCGGCGGGTGATGCGCTCACTGTCCAGATATTCAAGGAGCGGAATGACATATTTGCGTGACAACCCGAAACGATCTTTGAAAAAAGCGATATCAAGTGTTGGTGATTGTGCTTTGTAGGCCCGTACTTCAGCAATTAGATTCTGGATGATCTCAGCGTGGCAGGTAAATTCACCGACGCGTACAAATCGCTTTTCATTGAGCAACAGAAAATAAACCGGTCTGGCCTGGGCATCCTTGAATTTGAGCTTTTCAAAGAGTTCGGCCATTGAGAGTCCCTGCAATCCAGTCTCGCGGAGGGTTCTTTCCATTTGCTCCTTGATCTGAGCTTCTGCCCCGGAAACTTTAATCTGGTAACTGGCCAGTCGGAGCACTTCCCCATCAGCAACCAGTTTTTTTTCAGTGACCAGTGATTCAACCGTGAATTTAAAGACCTCAACCGGCAAGCGTGCGAAAACTTGCTCTCGCATCTCTTCCCGCGAAGCACCTGGTTGCAATGGTTTTTGCCGGTGAAAATCGCCAACCCGTTTCAGCAACGCGGCTTTGAGTGGCTCCAGGTGCACTTTCCAGTTGGTCCGGAATGGCCGAGTCAGATCTTTTGGTCCAAGGGTTTTTCCGTTGGTGATGTCAATGAATACAAGCTGGTTTTTCTGGTGCAGATGATTGAGTATTTCTTTGAGTACCTCATCTGACTCACCGCTTCTGGCAGCCAGTTCAGCCAGAGTACACCCGGAAGAACCACTTTTTTCCAGGAAAGCCGCCACCCGAACTGCCGAATCTGAACTGACAAGTTTGGCTAAAAAAGCGGTGACACCCTCACGGTCACCGGCTCGATGCCGATGGGGTTGAACGTCCAGGACAAGTCCACCTCCGACGGTGAACTGAGGTGAGTAGTGCCGAATGATAAACCGGTCACCCGGTAAGGCCAGCACCGGTTCTTCAAGGTGGAGTTGGGCAAAACAACGCTGCCCGGGGCCAAGTTCGCGATTTTTTGAAGCCAAATCGGCAGGTGAATTCAACAAATGGACTCGCGCCATGACTTCACTTGTTCCGTGATGGAAACGTACGCGAGCCCGATGACGCAATGGCTTTTCAACTGAAGCCAGCAACTCTAACTGGACATCCATCATGTGCGTTGCCGCAAATCGTCCAGCCGGAGTGACCACCTGCCCACGGGTTACGGCCTCAATATCCACACCTTGCAAATTGATGGCAGTTCGCTGCCCGGCGGTGGCTACCTCAGATGATTCACCGTGGACTTCAATACTGCGGACTCTGGTTCGGCGACCACCTGGATGAATTTCAACGTCATCACCAATTCGAAAACTCCCGGCAATCAAGGTTCCAGTAACAACGGTGCCAAATCCTTTGACTGAAAACACCCGATCAATTGGGAGGCGCGGCGGGCGAGTACTGCTTTTTTCGGTAACGGTGAGCGCAATCTGCTCCAGGGCGTGCTTTAACTCATTAAGGCCGTCGCCGGTACGGGTGCTGACTGAAATGACGGGTTTGCTCTCAAGGAATGTTCCTTCAACGAATGTTTCGACTTCGCTCTGGACAAGTTCAAGCCACTCGGTATCAACCAGGTCAATTTTGGTGAGCACCACCAGCCCGGTTGGGATCTTGAGCAACTGGCAAATTTCGAGATGCTCTCTGGTCTGAGGCATCACTGACTCATCAGCCGCAATCACCAGCATGACCAGATCAATGCCATGGGCACCAGCCAGCATGTTTTTAACAAACCGTTCATGCCCCGGCACGTCAACAAATCCCAACTGAAACCCATTGAGTGTCAGGTTTGCAAATCCAATATCAATCGTGATACCGCGTTGTTTTTCTTCTTTGAGCCGATCAGTGTCTGTTCCGGTAAGTGCTTTGACCAGGGATGTTTTTCCGTGGTCAATATGCCCTGCCGTGCCAACAATGATGTTTTTCATATGAAATCAGTCAGGAGTCAGTGGCATAAGCGCCAGGATAAGGAAATGAAAGCCTGTTTGAGACAAGGAGCTGGGGAGACAAGGAGACAAGGAGACAAGGAGATCCTCCGACTGACGTTGGGAGCGGGAGAATATTTTTCCCTTTGTCCCCTTGTCCGCTTGTCCCCTTGTCCAGATCGAGCTTTGTTTCCTTATCCTGGCACTTATTAGGAGTCAGTGGTCAGTAGCTCACTCAATTTATTTGGTTGAGTTAGTTTTGGTTTTTCAGATAAATATTTCCCTGATAGCAATTCCGCTAAAACCTCAGAAATTATTGAAAAATTTGGATTTGCTTTTCGTGCATTTCATATTTTCCGTGTTTTTTCTGAGAATTTATAGCTACAAGATGACTCAATGACAAGTTGACAGGGTGAGCAAATACAGGCTGATTTTTCTTCTGACACTTTTTGGATTGACGACTCGCGACTCGCTATTTCACTGCTTCGCTATTTTGCTATTTCGCTATTTCACTATTTCACTCACTCTATTGCTGCGCCTTACCAATTCGCTCAACCGCTTTCTGGGCTTCGGTGCGAACACCTTCGTCTGCATCCTGGAGGCAATCAACGACTGATGACAACACTGGTTCGGCTGGTGGGCCAATACGCCCGAGCGCCTGAACGGCTCGCAAACGAACAACAGCTTCTTTGTCTTTTAAACCGGGAACAATTAAGAGAAAGGTTTCTGGTCCGATTTTCCCAAGCGCTTCCGCGGCTCGTGCCCGGATATTTTTGTCTTCGTGTTGTTTGAGTGTTTTTGAGAGTATGGGAATTGCTTCTTTCGCCCCGGCGCCAATTCGTCCCATGATAAAGATTGCAACCGGAGCAGCTTCTTTTTCGGTTAAAACTTCAATCAGTGCCGGAACGGCTGGTTTGCCGATAGCCGCCAGTTTGTTACTGGCTTCGACTCGAAGTGACTCGTCCTTGCTTTTGAGATGATTGATGAGTTCTGGAATTTGGGCTTCAAGGTTTTCAGATGGCTCTTGTGCAACGGTGGGTGATGCGGAAAAAAGAGCTAAACTCATTCCCCATAAAAGCGTCAAAAGCACCCTTCCTGGGTTCTTGCCTTTCAAACATCGCATGATCCCTCCTTTTCACCGAAGAGAAACAACTTTATCTCATTGTGCCTGGTTGAATTGTGTTTGGTTACGATCTGGCAGGATATCAGCTAGTTTAGAGGAAATTTTCACGGGTTGCGATGCTCGATTTTGAATTATTGAAAGAAGATTCCCGAATTCATGCCGAAGTACTTTGCACAGCCTTGACTTCACTGGCATACCATCCCAATTTGAGCCACCAGCGAGTCATCACCACCATCTGATGCGTCACAATACCCAGTCCAACCAAAAACCAGTTGTGGGGTGAAATGGAAAACGAGACCTGAGCGAGCAGGAAATGGCCAACCAGCGTTATCACCAGCATCAGACCAAACACTCCGATCAACTTTTGCCAGTGACGCACAATCAACACAAGGGTTGGAATAATTTGACGCGTCACCCAGGTCTGGCGAGTCAGGACAATTCGAACCCTGAGGTAGTCCAGAAACAGGTGAATCCCGACCAGGCTCAATACTGCCAGCAGGTATACCATCATCCGCAAGAAGCGCACCTGAGGCTCATTGGCTGAAGTCTCAGCATACTGTGAAATGAGTCGCCATCCTAAAAATCCAAGACAGATCAAAAGGCTGTGAAAAAAGACTGATATCAACGCAACTCGAATAAAAGCCCCAAAGGAAGCCGCGCAGTTGGTGAGAAAACCAGGGTTCCGGGTTCCGGGTTCCAAACCCAGGGTTCCGGGTTCCGGGTTCTGGGTTCCGAGTTCCGTTTCCCAATTGGTGCTGTTCACCGCTTCACCACTGATGAGCGGTTCTGGACTCATTGCCTGCTCTGAATTTCCAAGATCTGATCCGGAACCCGGAACCCGGAACCCGGAACCCTGGTTTGCAAACCCGGAACCCTGTTTTTCTGGATCAACAAACAGTCCAATCAACCCGCCGGTCAGGTAGATCCCACAAACCCAATACAGAAGGCCGACAACCATCAGTCCACCCATGAACAGGGCACCATACTGGGATATCAGTTCTGGAAAATGAGCGACTTCGGCCAGCCAGGCCGCGTCCAGATCCGATTGAAGCAACCGGTCCGCCATTTCTGAATGGCCGTTCAACCGATTCAATAACCAGTAGATTGGAAAAGCCACCAGGGTTGAGGCACACCAGGTAGCCAGCATCAGGATCAAGAGCAACCGCCAGTGTCGGGCGGCCTGAACCAAAGAGTCGCTTACAATGCGAAACATAACACTTCCTGTAAAAGAAAAATCAGGCGAGAAACAAGATTTACGGTACCGACCTGGGAGGGATTCACCACATAGCTGTTGTTAAACCAGTCAACGTCCAGCATCAGTTTATGGTCAGGGTCAACCACCACGGACTGAAGTGGTGCTGACCGCTCGACCACAAATCGCTTTTCGGCTGCTTTCCCATCCCACATTTCACGCAACCGGCTGCCATCTGTAAATCGGAATTCGACCTCCACCGGCATCACCGCTTCGCCTTTACGAACAACGGTGACCTCCGTGGCAAACTGGGTTCCGGCACCTGTGGTTTTGGCGGATTGAATCGCATAGTCAAGCACCACCGTGTCACGAAAGTATTGCTGAAAAAACCATTCGAGATTCTGCCCGGCAACCTCTGAAGCGACATCGAAAAAATCCTGGGCAGTTGGATGCTTAAAGCGCCAGCGTTCAAAGTAGGTTTTTAATATCCGATTCATCATCGGTGTTCCCAGATAGCGTTCCAGCATCTCAAGCGTCAGTGCCGGTCGAGGATAAGAATTGAAATAGTAACTCGCCCACGGATCATCGGCTTTGTATTTCCACCCCTGGGTCATAATTGGATCGTATTTGACGGTGTTTGGAGTCAAGGTGACCCGGTTGAACGACCAGACATCCCACCGGACCGGCAATCTGACAATGGGTTGTCCAACCAACCGAAACCACATCGCGGTTTGGTCTTTATAAAACGCTTCCATCAATTTGCGTTCGGTAAAAGAGGTAAAGCCTTCATCCAGCCACGATTCTTCAAATTCGTTGCTGGCTACCATGCCATACCAGTATTGGTGGGCAAATTCGTGAACGGTGACGACTTCTGGCGATGCTTCAAACAAGGCTTCGTCATCCATCACGCGATAGAGCGTGCCGCAGGTAATCAGGGTTGGGTATTCCATCCCACCTGAGCCGTCAGCCTGATATGCCGGATCAATTATCGTCAGGGTTTGATAGGGATAGTCGCCATAGGTCAAACCACAGTACTGCAAGCTGTTTTTAACGGCTGCAAAATGGCGGTCTTTCTGGGCCAGATGCGAAGGCTGGAGCAAAAGCTTGAGTTTGACTTCGGGAAGGTCTGGATGACGGAACGTGTCTTCAAATTCAAGAAAATCAGGTGATGCCGCCCAGGCAAAGTCATGCACGTCCGCCTGGACATACCGATATGCCGTCTGGCCTCCGGGTCGGGTTTCTTTTGATTGCAGGACGCCAGTGGCACCAACTTTGTAGTTTTCGGGCACCACAAAGGTCACATCATAGGTGCCAAAGTCGGCATAGAATTCAGTGTTGGCATGAAATTGATGACAGTTCCAGCCAGCCGTGGTCCGACGGCGAAGCCCAGCCGGTTCATAGACACCAAGTTTCGGAAACCATTGCGCGACCAGAAAATAATTTCCTTGATACCCGGTCCGGGCAAAAACCCGTGGTAATTTGGAAAGAAATTCCATTGAGAGCGTGATTTCCTGATGTGGGCCAACTGGTTGGGTCAAGGGAATTCGCCAGACCGTCCGATCATCGCGATTGCCATCATCAGGGGCAATAAATTCGGCTCGCGGCAGGAGGTCTTCTCCATCACTGGTTCTGAGTGACAGCACGTCAATGCTGCCAAACTTCCCGCTTTTCAAATAATCCCCGCGTAACTGGCCGCCTGATTCAACCATAAAGGTACTTTTCTGATCGCGAAAAGCATTCAAATACAGGTGGAACTGGAGTTCGTTCACCGGGGCATCTGATGGATTGCGCCAGCGAAGTATTTCTTTTCCCTTAATGTGTTTGGCTACGGGATCAAGCACCGCTTCAATCTGGTAGGCCACCACCCGGTCTGACAGTTGTGGCTCTCTGGCATTGATGCTGTGCCAGTTCCCGATCAATACAATCAATCCAAGTCCAAAGAACAACCAAATTCTTCGCATCCTGTTTTTCATATCTTTCACGAGTCAGTAGTCAGTAGTCAGTCGTCAGTCGTCAGTCGTCAGTCGTCAGTCGTCAGTCGTCAGTCGTCAGTCGTCAGTCGTCAGTAGTCAGTAGTCAGTAGTCAGT
>JACQXX010000093.1 GCA_016208495.1 Acidobacteriota bacterium
TCCACGAAAAACGAGATCAACCCAGCTTCCAGCGCCCATCCGGGCGCAAACCACTGCGGACCGACGCTCCGGTGGTGTGCCCAAAGCGGCAAACCACCGGCTATTGTCCGGCGCCCATCCGGGCGAAAGCCAATTCGGAATCACCGAAATTCCATCCCCTATTTATGGGGACTTGTAGTTAGGGATTGGGGCTGAAGACTCTCTTTCACGTGTAGGTTTTTGGTTTTGCACCCCGAAGATTGCGATAATATAAAGCCATAAAAAATCAGGGAGGGGCGGCAATGATGAAAAAAATCAGAATAATCATCGTGTTGAGTCTCGCAAGTTGTGTGGTTGCTCCGACACTTCACTTCTTGCCAGTCACTCAGGCGAGTAGCCATTCAATCGGAACTCCTCCCATTTTAACCCAGAACCCTCAACCCCACGTCTTCAGCCCCAAGTCTTCAGCCCCAAGCCCTGGTGTTCAATCCCTGAACCCTGGGGAGAAGCACCAGTATCCGCTCGAACTCAACTCCAACAGTTTTCTGAGGGTGCTGGTTGAGCAAAAAGGCATTGATGTCGTCGTGCGTCTGCTTGGCCTGGATGGAAACCCCGTTCAGGAAGCCGACAGCCCCAACGGTACCAACGGCTCGGAGTTACTTTCCCTGATCGTTGACCAGGCTGGAAACTACATTCTGGAAATTGAATCCCTAAATAAAAAGGCTCAGCCAGGAAAGTATGAGATCAAAATTGAGGCGATGCGGGTTGCTACGGACCAGGATCGCGCGCAGGTTGAGATCCAAAAGCTCGTTTTGGAAAGTGACCAGCTTCGACTGGCCGGAAAGTATGATCAGGCGCTTCCGCTTATCCAACAGGCATTGGAAAAGAGTCAAAAAGTCTTTGGACCAGAGTATTCTTTGGTCGCTTCCAATCTCGACAACCTGGCAGGGCTTTACCAGGCCAAAGGCGACTATGCACAAGCCGAGCCGCTTTTTCAGCGTTCCCTGGCAATCCGTGAGAAAGCATTGGGACCTGACCACCCGGCGGTTGCCAACAGCCTGAATAACCTGGCAGGGCTTTACCAGGCCAAAGGCGACTATGCGAGGGTTGAACCACTGTACCGCCAGGCGCTGGCAATCCAGGAGAAAATCTTGGGTCCTGACCACCTCATCATCGCTTACAGCCTCAATAATCTGGCAGCAATCTATGGGATCAAAGGCGACTTTGGAAGCGCCGAGCAATTGTACCGGCGCTCTCTGGCGATCCAGGAAAAAGCACTCGGGCCAAGTCACCCGGCGGTTGCCAACTGTCTGAATAACCTGGCCGTGATTTACAAAGTCAATGGTGACATGGCAAAAGCTGAGCCACTCTTCCAGCAAGCACTGATCATTTTGGAGAAAGCGGTGGGCCCTGACCACCCACTTGTCGCGACTACTCTCTACAATCTGGCTGGACTGTATGTTTCTCAAGGCGGATTCACAAAAGCTGAGTTGCTCTATCAACGTGCGCTGGCGATTCGTGAGAAAACGCTCGGCTCTGATCACCCGGATGTTGCACTTTGTCTGAACAGCCTGGCCTTGCTCTACTGGGCGGTCGGCAACATGACTCAAGCCATTCAATATCAAATCCGTAGTAACGAAACAACTGAGCACGACCTGATCCGGAATCTCGTGGCTGGGTCTGAAAACCAAAAAATGCTATATCTGAAAAAAACGAGAGCATACACGGATCAAACAATCTCTTTGCATGTCCAGGCCGCACCGGGTGACTCAGCCGCCATCAAGGCTGCCTTGATGGTGATTCTGCGTCGTAAAGGGCGGGTCCTTGATGCCATGGCCAGTGCCATAGCCGGATTGCGGAATCAAAGTGATCCCGAGATACAAAAACTACTGGATGGCTATGCGAGTCTTGTTAACCAGATTTCAGTCCTGACGCTCCGAGGTCCAGGCAAAAAAAACTCCCCAGACCATTTTGCCGACTTGCAGTCACTGGAAGCGCAAAAAGAAAAGCTCGAAGCGGAGATCAGTCGTCGTAGTGTAGAATTTAAGACCCAAATCACTCCGATCACGCTCGAAAATGTTCAAAAGCTGATTCCGGCAGATGCCAGTCTGGTCGAATATGCCGTTTACCGGCCCTATGACCCAAGAACCGGTAAGGCTGAAAATGTTCGGTACGTGGCCTATGTGTTAAAGCCATCGGGTTCCGGCCCTGAATTCAATTCAAGCGAAGACTTAAGATTTGCTGGGCGAAGGCAAACTCAAACGAAACAATCCCCACCTGACAAAGTGAAACCCGGAACCCGGAACCCGGAACCTGGAGCCCTGCACTGGGTTGACCTTGGTGAAGCAAAACCGATTGAGGAAGCCGTCAATGCTTTCCGGCAGGTGGTCCGCACCCGGTTGAGCCCGGATGTCGCTCCGGGCAGGAGGCACGCCGGGCAGGAAGCCGAGACACAAGGTGTCAAAGTTCTGGGGCGGAAGCTGGAAGCCTTGATTTTCGAGCCGCTCCGAAAAGTGCTTGGCCCAACCAGGCGGGTGCTGTTGTCGCCAGATGGAGTGCTCAACCTGGTGCCCTTTGACGCATTGGTCACTGAAAAAGGCACTTACCTGGTCGAGGGTTACGAGTTTTCCTATCTGACGAGCGGGCGTGATCTGCTCCGGCTGCAAAACGGAATCCAGAGTGAACAGCCTCCGCTGGTGGTCGCAAACCCGGACTATGCCGACGGCTCAGGCCCACATCTACTGGGGCACCAGTTTTCCCGATTAAACCGACTGGCGGGTACTGCTTCCGAGGCGAAGCAACTCAAGGCTCTGTTTCCCAAAGCGATGGTGTATCTCAACGATCAGGCGGCTGAAACCGTGGTGGCCCAGGCCAGGCGACCAGAATTTTTGCATATCGGTACCCACGGGTACTTTTTTACCGATGTTGAACCCGAACCAGTGGTCGCTGCTGAGTCTGATCAGATGTCAAAACCCACTAAGCGCTTCGTCGAAGTGAAATCAGCCAACCAGGAAAACCCGTTGCTGCGGTCTTGCCTGTTTTTGGCTGGCGCCAACAAAGCCAGTGACGAAACGAGCGACGGCATCCTGACGGCGCTGGAAACCGCAACGCTTAATTTGTGGGGCACCAAACTGGTTGTGCTCTCTGCCTGCGACACTGGTGTGGGCGATGTTAAAAACGGCGATGGGGTGTATGGACTACGGCGCGCACTGGTGCTGGCCGGGTCCGAAAGCCAGATGGTCAGCCTGTGGCCGGTTTCGGATACCGGGACGCAAGATTTGATGATTCGATATTACCAGTTGCTCAAAAACGGTGCTGGTCGGTCAGCGGCACTCCGTCAGGTGCGGCTGGAATTTCTGAAAAACCCACGGCGGCGGCATCCATTTTACTGGGCAAGTTTTATCCAATCAGGGGAATGGAGACCGTTAGAGCGAAGTAGCGAAATAGCGAGGTAGCGAGTAGTCAGAAAAATAAGCGATTTAGGCCCGCAGGGTCGCTGTATAATAGCCGTGGCACGAAGCCCACGGATTTAGGGCCCGCAGGGTCGTCAGGTAATAGCCGTGGTGTTCCAGCCCACGGAGTAGCGAATAGAAAAATCATGAGAGGTGTAGTCAATGGGGAAAAACATCCGAGCGGTGATGGTGGCAAGTCTTCTGAGTTTGGGACTGGTCCAATTTCTTTCTCTACCATCAGACACCAGGGCGAGCTTTAAGGTGACGGCAATTTGTCCGACGTCAACCCGGAACCCGGTTTTCCAGACCCTGGCGACTGGCCAGACACTGGAACGTGAATTCAAAGGTGGGGAAACCCATGTCTATCCATTGAAGCTGAAAGCCGGTTTTTTTCTTGATGTTGAGGTGAAACAGCAAGGAATCAATGTCGTGGTTCGGCTGATTGGACCGGATGGGAAAAACGCCGGTGAAGCCAACAAATCCGCTGGAACAAAGGGGCCCGAGTCCCTGACTTTGATCACTGACAAGGCAGGCACCTATCGGCTTGAAGTCGAACCGGTTGAAAAAAATGCGCTCGCCGGAAAGTATGAGATCAAACTCGAAGCACTCCGCGTGGCCACCGCCCAGGATCAGGTCCAGATTGAGATCAATGACCGGCTGGCTCAGGTTGAAACGTTCCTCAATGATGGAAAACTTGATGAAGCTCTGGCCGTGGCACAGTCAGCAACTGAGAGAGCTGGGCAGGTTTTCGGCGCCGAATCAGTTCAAGCCGCTACCTGCCTCAACTCACTGGCCATTTCGCACTGGTTTAAGGGAGATACCGCAAGGGCTGAGACACTTTTTCAGCAATGTCTGGCCATCCGTGAAAAACTCCGGGGGGCGGAACATCTGGAAACCATTGAAAGTCTCAATGGGTTAGGTGCCCTCTATCAAACCCTCAAAAAAGTTGAGCAGGCGAAACTGTTGCTCGAACGAGCCCTGGCTGCACGTGAAAAAGTATTGGGAGATGATGACCCAGAAGCAATTGAGACCCGCAATCGGTTGGGGTTGATGTATTCAAACCAGCGCGACTTCGCCAAAGCTGAGCCGTTGCTCGTCAAAAATTTGACCATCAGTGAAAAAGTATTGGGACCTGATCACCTGCAAACCGCCACCTATCTCAACAATCTGGCTCAGTTGTACCAGTTCAAAGGCGAATACCAGCGGGCGGAACCGCTCTATCAGCGGGCAATCGCGAATCGAGAAAAAAACCTGGGGCCAGACCATCTGGAAGTTGCGACCACGCTCAACAATCTGGCTCACATGTATCTCAACCAGTTTGAATTTGCGAAAGCTGAGCCGCTCCTGCGCCGGGCGCTGACCATACGGGAAAAAGCACTTGGGCCAGACCATTCAGAGACCCTGGTTCTCGTGGCCAATCTCGCCATTGTTTCCTGGGGAAATGGTAACTATGAGCAGGCGGAAACACTTTTTCGACGCTGTCTTGCGAGTCAGGAAAAAACACTCGGCCCCACCCACCCACGGGTTGTCTCGATCCTGAACAATCTGGCAATGGTGTACAGAGACAAAGGTGACTTGACCCAGGCTGAACAGTTGTATCAGCAGGCGTTGCTCATCAAGGAAAAAACTTTACCACCCACTCATCCTGACCTTGGTCTGGCCTATAGCAATCTGGCCATGGTCTATTTTGAAAAAGGGGAGTATCCCAAAGCCGAAAATCTGTTTTTGAAGGGGGCAGCCATCCGGGAAAAAGTACTTGGACCCAATCATCCCGATCTTGGGCAAACGCTCAACAACCTGGCTGTCCTTTACAAAGAGAAAGGTGATTTTGCGAGTGCTGAGCCATTGTACCGCCGGGTGTTGGAGATCAATGAAAAAGCCCTTGGGTCGGAAAATACCAACGTTGCCGTCAGCCTCAATAACCTGGCGGTGCTCTATGATGAAAGCGGTGAGTTTTCCAAAGCGGAGCCGTACCTGAAACGGGCGCTGGCGATTTGGGAAAAAACCTTTGGCCCTGACCATCCGAATGTCGGTCTGGCGTTACGAAACCTGGCTGGTCATTACGACGATATTGATGACACTGAGGCGGCAGAGCGCCTGTACCAGCAAAGCCTGAGTATTCTTGAAAAAGCACTCGGACCCGATCACATCGAAGTTGCCGGCACGCTCAGCAATCTGGGCAGTATCTACCAGAAAAAGGGAGACGAAAAAGCGGAGCCGCTCTTTGAGCGTGCGCTTGGTATCCTGGAAAAGGCTCTGGGGCCAGATCATCCAGATGTCGCGCAAACACTTGGGAAGCTGGCTGGAATTTCCTGGGCGAAAGGGAACACAACGGAAGCGCTCAACTATCTAGTTCGATCCAATGAGACGATTGAACGAGACCTGAAACGCAATCTTATTTCCGGCTCTGAGCGACAAAAAGTACTGTATTTAAGGAAAACGAGTGGGTTTTTGGATTCCACGCTTTCTCTGCAGGCTGAGGTTGATCCAGGCAACCAGGAAGCACTTCGAGCTGCAATGACGGTTGTGCTTCGGCGCAAAGGCCGGGCGTTGGATGCGATGGCCGAAACGTTTGCCACCTTGCGTCGTCAGAGCGATCCTGAAACCCAGACCTTGCTCGATGAGTATGCAAACTTGACCAGCCAGATTTCGACACTGACTCTGAAAGGCCCTGGGAAAAATAAACCTGAAGAGCATCAGGCATATATCAAGAAGCTTGAAGTCCAGAAAGAGAAACTGGAAAACGATATCAGCCGCCGGAGTGTTGAATTTGCCGTCCAAACCAGACCTGTGACGGTTGAAGCCGTGCAGCAACTCATTCCAGCCGACGCCGCACTGGTGGAATTTGCCGTCTATCGTCTGTATGACGCCAAAACCCAAACCTATGGCGCTCCGCATTACGGTGTCTATGTGTTGACCAGCCAGGGCGTGATCAAGAGTGCCGATTTAGGGGAAACCGAACCGATAGATGCGGCGATTGCCCAACTGCGGCAGGCGTTGCGCAATTCAAAAATGACGCTTGGCGACCGGCGAAATTTGATCAATGTGACTGGAACTCCTCAGACTTCGGAAACGGTGATGGTCAAGGCCCGAGTCATAGACCAGTTGATTCTGGCACCGGTCCGCAAGCTGATCGGCGCCCAAACCCGGTTGCTGATTTCACCAGATGGCGACCTGAATCTCATTCCCTTTGCGGCACTGGTGACGGAACGCGGGAAATTCCTGGTCGAAGACTACCTGATTACTTATCTGACCAGCGGGCGCGATTTGCTGCGCTTACAGACAAAACTTCCTTCCCAGCAACCCCCGCTCGTCGTGGCCAATCCAGATTATGCCGTCGGAACTGGACCAAAGGTAGCTGGCCAGTCGGTCAATCCATTATCGCCGCTTCCTGGAACTGGCCGGGAAGGGCTGGCAATCCAGAAATTATTTGCCGATACCCGGCTGGTGCTCCAGGCTGATGCCACCACGGATGTGGTCAAAAATGTGCATCGGCCCGAACTCTTGCATATCGCCACCCACGGCTATTTTCTCAAAGATGTTCAAAAACCAGCTTCAGGTGAGGTTGAACGGGGCGCCGGCCAAAATCGCTCGCTCGTACCTGGAACCCTGAGCGTTGAAAACCCGCTGCTTCGGTCATGTTTGTTTTTTGCGGGTGCCAATCGCGGCGGGGAAACCAACAACGGCATTCTGACCGCGCTGGAAGCGGCTCAGCTTGATTTATGGGGCACAAAACTGGTGGTGCTTTCAGCCTGCGACACCGGCGTGGGCGAAGTCAAAACCGGTGATGGTGTTTATGGAATGCGCCGGGCCCTGGTGCTGTCTGGGAGCGCCGCGCAAATGATCAGCCTCTGGCCAGTCTCGGATCTCGGAACACGAGAATTGATGGCTGAATACTACACCCGCCTCAAAGCCGGGGAAGGCCGTTCCGAAGCCCTGCGTCACACCCAGATCAAAATGCTCAAAGACCCACGGCGGCGACATCCTTTTTACTGGGCAAGTTTTATTCAATCGGGTGAGTGGAGGCCGCTTTAGAGCTGAAGAAGGCGGGCTGAAATCAAAAGATAAAAAAGTCACCTGTTCCCCCATAAGCGCCAAGATAAGGAAAAAACTGTGATTTCGAGGTGATTTTATACCATTTAGGGCTGAGGGTATCGGGCTAAGGGCTAAGTACCTTACCGAAAATTTCCAGACATTTTGAACCACGAAACACACGAAATACACGAAAAAAATCAAACACTTACCAAATCCAATATCTCAGAAAACTTATGACAAGGTACTTAAGTACAAGTCACCATAAAAGAGGGATGAAATTCGGCCACTCAATGGGGAGGGTCCCGGTTTTCGTGGAATTTTCGGCTGCTGGCTCACGACGCCTGTTCCAGCGCCCATCCGGGCGAAAGCCAATTCGGAATCACCGAAATTCCATCCCCTATTTATGAGGACTTGTACTAAGGGAAATACAATTCTATCAATAACTTAACCTCTTATTAATACGATAGGATCATTCCAAAATGGTATTAACATCGCCCTTGCCAGGCTTGGGTCTCGTCTTGGCCGTGACCGTGGGCTTCACACCACAGCTATTCCGCGACGCCCGTGCCGGGCTAAAAACCTTATCCAGGCGCTTATGCCGCTTCCCCCTCTCCGTTTTGGACCGGGCCAATATCATGCCCTTGGGACAAAGGTCTGTTTGATGAGACCAGTCTGAAACGGCTGTGAGGGTGGGTGTCAGGCCGACCAAAAAGTGTACCAAAACCAAAAATTCCTTTTTCCGTTCTGGTTTTCCGCTTTTTTTTAACCGGTAGCTCCCTGCAACTACTTGACAGATATTCGGTTACCACATACTCTTCGGGCTTGCTTCATCTACTCAACATAAACAAATAACCTCAATAGGTCTTCAATTTTTCGAATCTTGATGGAGGATCCGTGATCAAGCTCGACATCGTCAATCGTGTTGCCGATAAAACTGGCGTCCCAAAAACCAAAGCAGAAATTGCTGTTGAAGCACTGCTTGAAACCATGAAGAAAGCCATGAAGGAAGGTGAACGCATCGAACTGCGCGGCTTTGGCGTGTTTGTTGTCAAACCCCGCAAGCGTGGCATCGGGCGCAACCCGCGTACCGGTGAAGTCACCGACATTCCACCCGGCAAAACCATCCGCTTCAAACCGGGCAAAGAACTTTGCCAATAAGGTAGGAAGGATGAATTTTGAATTATGAACCAATCCAACCGGTGTGGTTCAACCTGAATCACTTTTCATAATTCTTCATTCTTCATTCTTCATTTGATTTTCACCCCACCCAGGGCTTGAGTATTTGAGTTATTTCACCCCGGTTTGTGCTTCACGCCACCGGTTTTTGGAATTTGCTCTTGCACTCAAGCCCTCTTTTTTCTTCAATTCAACAACTCCCTCACTTTACCATTTCAATCTGGATTCAATTTTTTATGCGTTTTCAAAATCGGCTGCGGGTCGCAGCTTCGGTGGCGGTATTGGCTCTTTTCTTGACTTTTTCAACGAATCTGGTGCGTTCAATCCAGGCAAGCACGTCCGAACCGGACATCCAAAAACCGGCACCCCGGAGCACGGCACCCCCAGCAGTCACGACAAAGGTCACGACAAAGTATGCCCCGAGCGGTGGACCAGCGACGCTGACCTACTCTGAACTCATCAAATTGAGTGAGGTAAACAAACGGTTGTCGCCAGGGTTGCAGGCCAAAATGGACCGCCTGCTCAAAACGCCATTTATCTGGAATGGCGCCACTCCTCAGCCCCGATTTCCAACCGACCCCAAAGTAGGCAAAGTTCTGCGGGTGGCCGAATGGAATATCGAACGTGGCTTAAACTTCGACCTGGTGGTGGCGGCTCTTTCCGGGCCTGAAAGTTTCGCCAAATGGATTGATCTTGAAAAATATCCGGTCGGCGGCAAGGAATACCAGGCCGCCATTGATCAGGCCAGACTCCTGCAGGACGCCGATGTGCTGGTTCTCAACGAACTGGATTGGGGCGTCAAGCGAACCGACTATCGCAACGTCGCCAAAGAACTGGCCACAGCCCTCAACATGAATTATGCCTACGGGATCGAATTTCTTGAAATTGACCCGGTTCAGGTCGGAACTGAAGAATTCGAAGGCTTGCCGGATGCGGATCGCGCCCAACTCAAAAAGGAAATCGCGGTTGATAAAAAACGGTTCCTTGGAATGCACGGGACAGCAGTCCTGGCCCGCTTCCCGATCCTGAATGCCAGCATTCTGCGGTTGCCGGTCGCCTATGACTGGTTTAAAGAAGAACAAAAGACCGTTTCCTTGCCTGAAAAGGCCAAACGGCAGGCGCTTGATAAGATCTTTTTGGAAAAAGTCCTGCGCGAAATTCGGCGTGGCGGACGTAACCTGCTCCGGGTTGACCTGGAAGTACCAGAACTGGCGGAAAAAACCCTGACCGTGCTGGCGCTTCATACCGAAAATAAGTGCAAACCCGATGGACGGCAAAAACAACTCCAGGCCGTGCTCGAAACGGTAAAATCAATCTCCAACCCGGTGGTTCTGGCTGGCGATATGAACACCACCTTGAGCGATGGAACACCGACTTCGATCAAACGTGAAATCACCAAGCGCCTCGGCAGTAAACAATTTTGGACCGTTCAGGGAATCAAATATGCCACCGGCGTTGGTCTGGTGTGGGATGTCGTCACTGGCGGCATCAATTTTCTGAAAAATCAGCACGATCCAACCGCGCGACATATTCCAGTGGTCGCACCCAATCCCGAAGTCAAATTCTTTGAAATGCTTGAAGGGTTTCGTTTTGACGATGGCTATGCCTTTGATTTTCGAGGGAATTCAGATCGAACCGTGGATGGCCGCAAAGGGACACTCGCCAATTCAAACCAGCGAGGAGGGAAAGGCTTTACCACGACGTTTGCCGTCGAACGCACGATTGGTCCGGCTGGACGGTATAAGCTGGACTGGGTGTTTGTGAAAGCCTACTCAAAATCACCTCGGGATGGAGCTCAGCCCTATAAATTTGCACCTCATTTTCCTCGGACAATGGCCGAAATCAATGACGTCACCAGGGAACGCATCTCAGACCATTGCCCCATGACCGTTGAACTACCCCTGACCGAACCCAATATCGCCACCGGTGAACCAACCGAAGATGAAGCAGCCGAATAATGTCAGTACCACCCGCGTCAGTGGGTGGATTGGGGATCACTCCTGGCCCACCCGCTGACGCAGGTGGTACTGACAAACCAATTCCAGGGGTGCCGCAATGTCCTATCCGCAACATGTTGTTGATGAAGTCCGCTCGCAAGCCGATATCGTTCGGGTGGTTGCGGATTATGTCGCGCTCAAAAAGCGTGGGGCGGCCTACATTGCCTGCTGCCCGTTTCATCAGGAAAAAACCCCCAGCTTTAATGTCCATCCTGGAAAGCAACTGTTTAAATGCTTTGGCTGTGGGGTGGCGGGGAATGTGTTCTCGTTTGTGATGAATATCGAACATGTTCCCTTTCCCGAAGCCCTCAAGATCGTGGCTCAGAAATGCGGCATTCCGTTGCCGGAACGTGAGTTCACGCCCCAGGCCCGCGAAGCTGAACTGGAGCGCGAACGCCTCCTGGAATTAAACGAATGGGCCTGCCAGTTTTTTGAAGCCCAGTTAACCCGGCCTGAAGGAAAAATTGCCCTTGACTATCTCACCGAGCGAACCATTTCAGCCGAAACTCGCGGCTTGCTCCGGCTAGGCTTTGCCCCGGATCGGTGGGATGCACTGAGTGGGTACTTGAAGAGTCGGGGCGCCACCGTCGGTGAAATCGAAAAAAGCGGACTGGTGACCGTCAAGGAATCTGGAAATGGTCATTATGATCGGTTTCGGGGTCGGCTGATATTTCCCATCATTGACACCCAGGGTCGAATCGTCGCTTTTGGCGGGCGAATTTTAGGTGACGGCGAGCCAAAATACCTCAATTCCCCAGAAACCGTGGTTTACACCAAGGGCAATTTCCTGTACGGGCTGTCACTGGCCAGGGAACACGTTCGACGGACTGGATTTGCCGTGGTGGTTGAAGGCTACTTTGATTTTGCCCTTCCGTTTCAGGAGGGAATTCGCAACGTCGTGGCCACGCTGGGGACGGCTTTGACTGAAAATCAGGTGCGGTTGATCCGACGGTTTATGGATTCACCACGGGTCATCATCAATTTCGACCCGGATCAGGCCGGTCAGGCGGCAACCCGCCGCTCGATTGAAATCTTTCTGGAACAAGGGTTTAAGGTGAATGTGCTTCTGCTGCCATATACCGATGTCAAGTATGACCCGGATACCTATGTACGGACGTTTGGCGGGGCGGCCTACCGAACTCAATTAAAAAGCTCACAACAATTCATCGAATATTTGATTGATCAGGGCAGTCTGGAGTTCGACACGTCGCGTCCGATTGGAAAGGTCAACGTGATTAATCGGGTGCTGCCCTATCTGGGGCGGATTCAGGAGCCGATTGAGCGGGCGATTTATACCGAATTGTTTGCTGACCGGCTCAAGATTGATGACCGATTGCTGCGGGACGAACTCAAAAAAGCGGCCTCCGGGCAACAAACCACCATTGCCACGACCCAACGCCGGATTGAACAACAAGCCTCGCTGAAACCAGTGGAACGGCGGTTGATTTCGTCACTGCTGGCAATGCCGGAACTCTGTGATTGGGGCATGCAACGACTGGCCGGCACTCAAATTTCAACCACACCGATGGGTGAAAAATTCCTGCGGGCCGTCCGGGAAGCCCATCAACGATCTCTTGCCATTGACTATGACGCGCTACGCGCTATTCTCACACAATTTCAACGCGAAGAACGTTCACCAGATACTTCAACCGAACTTCCCTTTTTCGACCCTGAAGCCCCTTCAATCACTGAAGATCCGGCCTCATTGCTGGACGAACAGGTGGAATCACTCTTAGCTGAACTCTTTCTCGAAACCGAAACACCAACCGATGAAGAATCTTTTCAGAAGACGTTTGAAATCCTTGAAAATTCGGTCCTGGCGTTAGAGCGTCAGTATTTGGAACAGGCTCTGGCACAACTTCAAAGTCAAATCGAGCGTTCCAGTCGAGCTGGAGACCATGAACAGGCGGCTCATTTTGCCATGCAAAAACTCGAACTCACCCGGCAGCTTGAAAAGTTCAGACGGTTCACTTGATGCCAGGACGACTGCGTAATCAAACAGTCATTCACCCAACTACCAACACCTGGGCACTTATCAAAACACGTTATGTCCATTCACGAAAACTATCAGGATGATCTCGATAAACTCCTTGAAGGGAAGCGGAAAGACTATCTCTCCTATGATGAACTGAACCAGTTACTGCCGCCTGAGATCAATTCCGCCGAGGAAATTGAAGCCCTGTTTGATGTGCTCAGTGCCAAAGGTATTCGGTTTGGTGAGGCAGATGCCGCGGATAAATTTGGCTCAGACCTGATTGATGAAAAGAAACTTGAGGAATATGAGGAAGAGGAAGCCGAGGGACTGGACCTGTCAGCGGGTGCCGACCGGCTCAATGATCCGCTGCGCACCTATTTGCGAGAGATGTCAATTGTCCCCCTGCTCACGCGTGAAGGCGAAGTCGCGATTGCCAAACGGATTGAACAAGGCGGCATTCGATTCCGACGCAATCTGTCGCGCTCGTTGATCGTGGCGGAAGAGGTGATTTCGATTGGTGAACAACTCGAAGCCCGCCAGCTTTCGATCCGCGATGTGATTGCAGTTCCAGAAACCGAATTGTTTGATGAATCAGAAGTCGAAGCCGAATTGGAGGCCAAACCCGAGACACCGGAACCGACCTTGAAAGAAGTGGAAGTCGAACTGGTCGCTGAAGATGATGATGAGTCTGGTGAAGAAGATCTCGATGAACCGTTGGTCGAACCAGAACCGCTTCAACTTAAAGCTGAAGAAGAAGTTGTGATCGCGCCGCCGTCTCAAGCTTCTGAGATTGACAGTGATTCCTTGCTTGGCAAAACCCTGAAATCCATTGCCGAAATTCAAGCCGCCTTTTTTGAAGTCCTCACCTTACGCAAGGCTTTTTTAGAAGCGGGAAGAAAACCGGCGGTGCTCGTTCCGCTCAAACGGCGCTATACACGGGCGCGAGTTCAACTGGCAAAAATGATTCGCGGGGTCGAGTTTACCCAACATATTCTGGAACTGTTGCTGGCTCGGCTGGCCAAAACGGCGCATGAAGTCCGCCGAACCCGGCTTGAAATTGGTTCGCTCCAGCAACAGGTCGAAGAACTGGCCGAAAGCGGCGATGAAAAAGGGCTTCGAAAACGGCTCCGGACAGTTGAACGCAAACTCGCTGCCCTGGAAGAAACCCACCATTCCAGTGCCCTTGAAATTGAACGAACCTATCAGGCCGCACTCAGTGGTGAACAAACAGCCAGTTATGCCAAACGAGAACTCATCGAAGCCAACCTGCGGCTGGTGGTGTCAATTGCCAAAAAATATACCAACCGGGGGCTGGCCTTTCTGGATTTGATCCAGGAAGGCAATCTGGGACTGATGAAAGCCGTGGACAAATTTGAGTACCAGCGAGGATATAAGTTCTCAACCTATGCCACCTGGTGGATTCGACAGGCGATTACCCGTGCGATTGCCGACCAGGCCCGGACAATTCGCATTCCGGTGCATATGATCGAGACCATCAACAAGCTGGTGAAAACCTCGCGGCTGATGGTTCAGGAACTGGGGCGCGAACCATCACCCGAAGAAATCGCCCAGCGCATGGAGATTGAACTTTCCAAAGTGCGCAAAATCATGAAAATCGCCCAGCAGCCCATCAGTCTGGAAACCCCGATTGGTGAAGAAGATGACTCACATTTGGGCGACTTTATCGAGGACCGGACGATTGTCAACCCGGCTGAAACGCTGACGCTGGTGAAACTGCGCGATACGATTGATGACCTGTTGAAAACGCTCACACCCCGTGAAGAAAAGGTCATCAAGATGCGATTTGGACTTGATCCCGGCGGTTCAGAGCATACCCTCGAAGAAGTCGGCAAACATTTTGCCGTCACCCGTGAACGCATTCGTCAAATTGAAGCGAAAGCGTTGCGCAAATTGCGCCACCCTTCGCGCAGCCGCAAGCTCAAGTCATTTATGGAGGGAATCTGAGGCAGGGTTCAGGGTTCGGGGTTTGGGGTTCAGGGTTTGGGGTTTGGGGTTTGGGGTTCAGGGTTTGGGGTTTGGGGTTTGGGGTTTGGGGTTCAGGGTTCAGGGAAAAGACAAAAGGGACGAAAAGGACGAAAAGGACATAAATTCGAAAATCCCGAACCGCGAATCCTGACAATGTGACCAACTGACAAGGTGACAAGGTGATTTCTTTCATCCCTCATCCCTCATCCCGACGAAAAGGACATAAATTCGAAAATCCCGAACCGCGAATCCTGACAAGGTGACAAGGTGACAAGGTGACCAACTGACAAGGTGACAAGGTGATTTCTTTCATCCCTCATCCCTCATCCCTCATCCCTCATCCCTTCCGAAAACCCCTAACCCCTATCTCTGCTTCATCCCCGCTTTGGCTTTTTTGGTTTAGCCTTTTTCTTCGGTCCAATCTCTTTCAATTCACTGCGCGTGAAATATTTTGCAATTGAGGCTGGAATAAAATAATCCCACCGAAAAAACAAACCCGAGAGCTCCAGGACAATCGTTTTCAATCGGGCTGCAACATGGTTGCCAATCCCCTGGTTTTCCACAAAAGACAGGGTATCTTGATATAAATGTTCAAGTTTTTCAGTGAAGGTCTCATCCGTGGGCCGGAACTTTCGAGCAAATTTGACACTTTCCTCCAGGGCATACACCATCAGTTCGGCAATGTACTCAGGGGCCTGGGCTGATTTCCGGAACCTCATGATGACGTCTTGAACAAGTTCCAGATTTGGGAGGTCGGTCACTGATTGAACCTTGAACACTTCACTGATGGCTTTTTTATACTTCTTCAGTTGGCGAACAATCGCATCGGCCTGCATTTTTGCCTCAAAATGCTCCTGGACCGTGTCATATTCGTTTGAAAGTTGAATGATTTCCTCCATCAGTTCTTTTTTTGATTTGGTCTTTAAGTACCGCTCAAATTTGCGTTTATCCATAGTTCCCCACAGTCCTGAAATGGCCTGAACCACGATTTTGGCAGCTTCCGGTTTTTGTCAGATGTTCACTGTATTGAAGCAGACAAAGAGAGTGAAGACCAGTCTCCGCAATTGAGGGTTGACTCATTCAGGTTTCTCCCCGCCTGAGAATTCAACCGCAATAAACTGCTGGAGTTGTCTCAAAAATAGGACGTCGGAAACTTGCGAAAATTTCACGTAACCCTATACTGTCCCTCACTTAAGTCAATTCCCCGCCACCTGACTCCATTTCTTCCTGAAAAATCAAATGATGTTTGCGCGAATATTGAGGCTGAGCTTGAGCTTTCTGCTCCTGGTCCTGGGATTGGGCCTGGGGTCGTGCCACGTTTTGGCCACACCGCCCACAGCGCAAATCAAATTCCATACCCTCTCAATCGAGCAAGGGCTTTCGCAAAGCTCGGTTCTCTGTATCTGGCAGGATCAAGATGGGTTTCTCTGGTTTGGAACCCAGGATGGACTGAATCGCCATGATGGATACCATTTCCTGGTGTATCGCCACGATCCGCAAAACTCGACCAGCCTGAGCAGCAATCGAGTCGTTACTCTGTTTCAGGATCAATCCCGGAGACTGTGGGTCGGCACCAACCATGGGCTCAACCGATTTGACTCGGCAACCGGTACCTTTACTCGATTTTTGAATCGGCCACAGGATCCAACCAGCCTGAGCAGCAATCGTATTTCGGCGATTTGTGAAGATCACTCCGGAAGATTATGGATCGGTACCGCGGATCAGGGACTGAACTGGCTTGAGTCCGAAACCGGATTCAAACGCTTTCAAAATAATCCCCAAAATTCCAGTAGCCTGAGCAGTAACCAAATCTCGGCTTTGTTTTGTGACCGGGCAGGTGTGATTTGGGTTGGTACAGATCAGGGAGAACTCAACCGGTTTGACCCAACGACCGGAAACTTCATTCGGTATCCGACACAGCCTCAAAATCCATTTGGGGGGATCAAGAGCCAGATTCGGATGATACTTGAAGATCAAGCTGGCTTCCTGTGGGTTGGGACGGCAGGTCAGGGACTTTTTCAGGTAGACCGGGTCACGGGGACCGTCACTTCCTTTGCACATGACCCAGGCAACATACTTAGTTTAAGCAATAACAGTGTTCGCGCCTTGCTCCTGGATCAAAAAGGAAGGCTCTGGATTGGAACCGACACCGGGTTAAACCGGTTTGACCCAGCCAGTCAAACTTTTTCCCGGTTTGTGAATGATCCGAGAAATCCATTGAGCCTCAGCCACAATGATGTTCGCTCACTGTATGAAGACCAGGCTGGCTCACTCTGGGTCGGCACGCTGGGCGGTGGTGTCAACCGACTGGATCAAAACACCCGGACGTTTGTCCACTATTTCCATGATCCTCAGAGCCCCCAAAGCTTAGGCCACAATGGTGTTCGCAGCCTGTATTCAGACGCCGAAGGGATCGTCTGGATTGGGACCAATGGTGGTGGATTGGATCGGCTGGACCGCACCACCGGTCAGATTCGACATTTCACCAGTCTGCCAAATCAACCGAACAGCTTGAGCAGTAACCGCATCTGGGCGATTTGCCCGGATAAAAGTGGTGACCTCTGGATTGGAACTTTGGGTGGAGGACTGAACCGCTTTAACCGAAAATCGGAAACGGCACTTGTTTACACCTCGGACCCCAATACCCCCACGACGCTCAGCCACAATACGGTCGTGGCCCTGTGCCCCAGCCGAAAAGGTGGAGTCTGGGTTGGCACGTCTGGCGGCGGCCTTAATTATCTTGACCCGGACACAGGTATTTTTACCCGATTCCCAGTTGATCCCCAAAATCCACAGGGGTTGAGCAGCAATGACATTCTGGCTCTTTATGAAGACAAACGGGGACTGGTATGGATTGGGACCTCGGATTCCGGCTTAAATTGCTACGATCCCCAAACCGCTGTTTTCACCCGCTTTCAGCCCACGGCGGGAGATTCCAAAAGCATTAACAGCAGCAGCATTCGGGCTCTCTACGAGGACCGGGCGGGTGTGTTGTGGGTCGGCACCGACAGCGGACTCAACCGGTTTGACCGTGAAACCAAAACGTTTACAGCCTTTACCATTGCCGATGGGCTTCCGAATAATGTTATTTACGGCATTCTTGAAGACTGGGCGGGGAATTTGTGGCTCAGTACCAATAATGGCTTGTGCAAATTTCACACGGTTACGCATGCCTGTCACAATTATGACCTCCGTGACGGGTTGCAAAGCAATGAGTTCAATACCGGCACCTGTTTTCAAAATGCCCAGGGGGAAATGTTCTTTGGCGGCATCAACGGGTTTAATGTATTTCACCCGGAAACGATTCAGGATAACCCATTTATCCCGCCGATTGTCATTACCAGTTTTCGCAAGCTTGATCGTCAGATCAATAGCTCGAATGCCCAAAATGTGATCGAACTCCGCTATTTTGAAAATCTTATTGCGTTTGAATTTGCAGCCCTGAATTACACACTTCCAGAAAAAAATCAGTACGCCTACCGGCTTGTCGGATTTGATAAGGACTGGATTTTTTGTGGTGATCGCCGCTATGCCAGCTACACCAACCTGGAACCAGGCGACTATGTGTTTTGGGTCAAAGGTTCAAACAACGATGGGGTGTGGAATGAAACCGGGGTCAAAGTTCGGCTGCGAGTGATTCCGCCGCCCTGGAAAACCTGGTGGGCGTACGGTTTTTATCTGGTATTGACCAGTCTGGCGGTTTTTGGCGGGTATCGCTTCCAGGTCAATCGGGTCCAGGCCCGCGTCCGATTGCAGGAAGCCCGATTACGAGCTGAAACGGCGGAAGCCCAGGCCCAAAGTGCCCAGGCAAAAGCCGAAGCGATTCAGATTGAAGCCCGAGCCGCCGCCAAACTGGCTGAGCAAAATGCGGTGTTGGATCGCAAAAACAAAGAACTTGAGCGAAAAAACGAAGAATTGATTGCTTCTCAACAACAGGCGGATCGGATCTTTTCCGCCCTGGCGGAAGCCTTGCCCGGGACGGTTCTGGATGGGAAATATCGCCTTGACGAAAAAATCGGGGCGGGCGGGTTTGGCGCCGTGTTTCAGGCCACACATCTCCAACTCAATCGGTTGGTGGCGGTCAAAGTGTTTAAGCCCAAACCCGGAAACGACAGTGCCGATGCCATCGAACGTTTCAGACAAGAAGGCATTTCGACCTCGCGCCTCAATCACCTCAATGCCATTCACGTCCTGGATTCAGGTATTTCCAGCGAAGGGATCGCCTATCTGGTCATGGAATTGCTTCAAGGTCACACCCTGGCAGATGAAATCAGAAAACACCATCTGTTACCGTTGCACCGATGTGCTGAAATCACGGCCCAGATCTGTGAAGCACTTGCGGAAGCCCACCGATTGGGAATTATTCATCGCGATATCAAACCCGAAAATGTGTTCCTGAACCAGACGCCCACTGGGGAAATTGTCAAGGTGCTTGATTTTGGAATCGCCAAAATGCTGAGCGAAGACACTGATGAAGAGATGGCCCATCTCACGGCGACTGGCGGGCTGGTTGGGACGCCGCTCTATATGGCGCCCGAACGGCTGGAGCGAAAACCCTATGATGGCCGGTCTGATGTCTACAGTGTGGGCATCATGGTCTATGAAATGTTGACCGGGAAGACCCCGTTTGACCCTGGATCTAAAGGGTTAATCGGGATTGTGATGGCTCACCTCAAACAAACACCGCCCCCCTTGAGACAGTTCTTTGTTGATCTGCCACCCGATATTGAAGCAATCGTGATGTCAGCCCTTGAGAAAAACCCGGAAAAACGACCTCAAGCGAAGGAGTTTGGCGAGCAATTTTTAAAAACGGTTCGCACTCTCGAATCTTCCCAGGAACTCACCATTGTTGTTCGACCAGGCACCACGACAGAAAACACCAACATGCCCACGGTGAGTCTTCAGTTTTCAACCATTTCCGACGTCCCCACCGGAACCCCAATGGCAAACCATCTCGATATCCAGCCGTCATCAGACCAGGAGTGAACCCATTGAGGGTCATACGTGCCAGGATAAGGGAACAACATCCGACCTGGACAAGAAGACAAGGAGACAAGGAGATAACGGGCATGAGCGCCAGGATAAAAACCTCCGTGTCCTTTCCGGTGGCATTGAACGACGATCTTGTACGGGGGTGGATCTTGCCCTGGCCGTGACCGTGGGCTTCGGCACCACGGCTATTACACAACGACCCTGCGGGCCTGAAATCCTTATCCTGGCGCTTATGGGGATGAGGGATGAGGGATGAGGGATGAGGGATGAGGGATGAAAGAAATCACCTTTTCACCTTGTCAGTTGGTCACCTTGTCACCTTGTCACCTTGTCACTCTGTCACCCTGGTTATTGAAGGCTGGGGCACATCCTGCTACCCTCACCAGTGATTTCACTCAACCTTCCATCCATTTTCGAAACCATCGGCGTGCAACTCACGGGAACACTGTCAATCAGGCATTACCTTGGGGACTGGAGGTGAATCCGCATCGTATGGATTGCTTTAACCACTCCGCCAGAAAAAGAATTTCCGTCTGGGGATGGTTTCTCCTGGGGTTTTTGCTCTTTCCCCCATCGGTTCTGGGGATCAATCCCGACAAAGCCATCACTCAGTATGTGATCAAAACATGGCAGGACGAATTGCCCCAAAACTCGGTCAATGCCATTGCCCAAACCGCTGACGGATATCTCTGGTTTGGGACCTATGAAGGTCTGGTCCGGTTTGATGGCGTTCGGTTTACCGTTTTTGATCGGAGCAATACCCCTGAATTTCAATCCAATCACGTCTGGCGATTATTTGTTGACAGCCAAAACCGACTCTGGATTGGGACCCTTGGAAGCGGCCTGTATTGCTACGAAAACGGGCGATTTACCCACATCGGCAGTGCTGATGGGTTGCTGAATAATTTTATCCGAACGCTTGCCGAAGGCCCAGACCACAGTCTCTGGATTGGCACTGATGGCGGTTTACACCGCTATCGGAATGGCCAGGTCACCGGGTTCACTGAAGCTCAAGGCTTGAAAAGCAATCTGGTAACGTCGTTTTGGACTGATCATTCAGGCGCCTTTTGGGTTGGCACCGACAAAGGGTTGAATCGGTTAAGCTCAGATGGTCTTCGACTGATTCCGTTTGCGGATGAGCTTCTGTCCAAACGAATTTTTTATCTTTCGGAAGACCCTTCGGGCACGCTCTGGGCCGGGACAACCGATGGTGTCATCCTCATTGATGCCAATCGAACCCAGGGTACCCGGCACCCGAAGCTGTCTGGGCTGCGGGCCAATGCCATCTGCCGGGACCGTGACGGCTGCGTGTGGTTTGGGGTATCGGGAGAGGGCGTTTTTCGGTTTACTGAGAAAGGGCTCAGTTCATTGTCAACCAAAAATGGGTTGGTCAACGACCGAATCCGAAATATTTTCGAAGACCGTGAAGGAAATATCTGGATTGGTACTGGCGGTGGCGGTGTTACCTGTTTGTCTGATGGAAAGTTTGTCAATTATACGGTCAAGGAAGGGCTAAGTACTGACAGCATTCGGGCTGTGTATGAAGGTCTGGACGGTGCCATCTGGATCGGAACCGACAGCGGCGGGGTATGTCGGTATCAAAACGGGGAATTTCAAACTTTTTCCACTCAGGATGGCTTGCCTGGTGATATTGGTCGGGCCATCGTCCAATGTCGGGATGGGACGCTGTGGGTGGGGACTTCGCAAGGGTGTGCCTGGCGTAAGGATGGCAAATTTACCCCGTTGATTCTTCCTGGCGGGTTTGAATGTAATATTATTTCGGCACTGTGTGAAGATCGAAACGGCGGCCTGTGGATTGCTTCGTTTGAAGGATTATTTTTCCTGAAAGATGGAAAATTGAGTGTTTTCACCACCGCCAATGGATTGCAGGACAATGAAATCCGGTCACTGTATCAAGACCGCCAGGGCACGTTGTGGGTCGGAATGTACGGCGGAGGGATTGATTGCATTCGAGATGGAAAAATAACCAAATATCCGCTTCCAAATACCTCAGGCCAGGCCAGTTCAGTCTGGGCCTTTCATGAAGATCAGGCTGGAAATCTCTGGATTGGGACCGATGCCGGATTGCTCAGACTGCGGCCAGGAATATTGAACCGCCTGACCACCAGCCAGGGACTCTTTAGCGATACCATTTTCCAAATTCTGGAAGATGGCCGGCACAATCTCTGGATGACGTGCAACCGGGGGATTTTTTCGGTTCCCAAGGCGGAGATTGAAGCGGTTTTCACCGGTGAGGCCGCCTCAGTTGGCTGTACTGTGTATGACAAACTCGACGGGTTAAATTCCAATCAATGTAACGGCGGTACTCAACCTGCTGGTTGGAAAACCAGGGATGGAAAATTGTGGTTCCCGACATTGCGCGGTGTGTCAGTGATTGACCCGGAGCGGATTTCCAAAAACCTGAAGCCTCCGCCAGTGGTGATTGAACAGGTCCTGGTTGATGGCCGACCGGTCCCAGTCGCCGAAACATTGACCATCCCTCACACCATGGAGCAGGTTGAATTTACCTACACCGGGTTAAGCCTGATTGTCCCCGAGCGAATCAAATTCAAATATATTCTGGAAGAGTATGACAAAAACTGGGTTGATGCCGGCACCCGCCGGACGGCCTATTACACCAAAATCCCGCCCGGGAACTATCGGTTTCGACTCATTGCCTGCAACCAGGATGGGATCTGGAACGAGACTGGGGCGGTGCTTTCGATTCGAGTGCCGACGCCACTGTGGCGGACGTGGTGGGCAATTTGTTTGTATGCTATTGGAAGCCTTGGACTTGGGTGGGGTGGGGTGCGTTTTCGGATTCGAACGCTCCAGCGGCAAAATGAAATCCTCGAATCCAAAATCGTCCAGCGAACGGCTTTGATCGAAGAGCAAAAAGCCAATCTGGCTCAGCAAAAAGCTCGACTTGAAAACCAGAATCAGCAACTGGAACAAAAGAATCAGGAGCTGGAGGCGTCACATCAGCAGGCCGACCGTATCTTCTCCGCCCTGGCCGAGGCATTGCCCGGAACGGTGCTTGATGGCAAATACCGCCTGGAAACCAAAATCGGCGCCGGTGGATTTGGCGTGGTGTTTCGCGCCACCCATTTGACCTTAAACCTCCAGATTGCCGTCAAGGTTTTTAAACCACTTCACGGGAATGACAGCGCCAAAGCCGTCGAACGGTTTAAACGCGAAGGGATTTCGGCGTCGAGACTGAGCCATCCAAATGCAATTCGGGTGCTTGATTCAGGAATTTCAGATGAAGGCATTGCCTATCTGGTCATGGAATTTTTGCGTGGCTGCACGCTGGCCCAGGCCATGCGTCGTCAGTCGCGGTTTTCGATCCAGCAGTGTATTGAAATTCTGGTTCCCATTTGCGAAGCCCTGGCCGAAGCCCACCAGTTGCAAATCATCCACCGGGATATCAAGCCGGATAATATTTTTCTCAATCAGACGATTGAAGGTGAAGTGGTCAAAGTGGTGGACTTCGGGATCGCCAAAATGGTCGGCGATGAATCCGGCGGGGAAATGGAAAAACTAACCCAAACCGGAGGCTTTCTGGGGACGCCGCTCTATATGGCACCTGAGCGGTTTTTGGGCCAGGGCTACGATGGGCGGTCCGATGTGTACAGCGTCGGTGTGATGTTTTATGAAATGCTCAATGGGAAAGTGCCGTTTCCCGTCGGACCGTCGGGGATAGTTGGGGTGATGATGGCACACTTTAATCAACCGCCTCCGTCATTGCGGTTGACGGATCCTGAAATTCCAGAGGTCGTTGAAGCCTTGATTGAGCAAACGCTGGCCAAAGATTCCACGAACCGGATGGATGCCAGAGAGCTGGCTCACCGCCTGCGCCAACTGGCTGAAATGCTTCCCGCCAATGTACTGAATCGAGTCCCCGGCAGGACAACTCAAGGCATTGCCGATACTGCGATTGAAGAAGCCGAAACGCTGGGGAATTCACTGATTCATCTGGCCGAGACTGTGACGATTGGTACGGCGGATAAATCTGACAAAACCACCGTCGTTGGGAAACAAGCGGATCTGGAAACCGATCCAGACGGATAATACTTTTTAGGGTTCCGGGTTCCGGGTGTTCGAAGCGGGCGCGGTTCAGAGCAACAGCGCCCTTACACCTTATTACTCCGTCACCTTGTCATCCTGTCATTGTGTCCTGGTTTTTGCCGCGTCGCGGCGGCTGAATTGAGGCAGGTCGTTGACGGCTTGCGGCTGTGATATAGTTGGGTTATGAACGGTTTTTCTGAAAGTCCACATCCAAACAGGTTCAAAATTTATGTCAACACCAGCCAAACCACTGATTCAAACTGAAATTTATTATCCGGAAAGCGATGGTCAACCAATGGCGGACAATACGCTCCAATTTGAATGGATTGTAACGATTAAAGAAGGACTCGACGTGATGCTTCCCGATGATTTTGTCGGCGGGAATATCTTGTGGTATCCGATAGAAGGCAGCCCGTTTCTGAAAGTTGCGCCGGATGTGCTCGTGGCGCTTGGCCGACCCAAAGGTGACCGAAGTTCCTACAAACAATGGGAAGAAGGTCATATTGCTCCGCAGGTCGTGTTTGAAGTTCTCTCGCCTGGCAATACGTTTGAAGAAATGCAGGACAAACAAGGATTTTATGAAGAGCACGGTGTGAGTGAATATTACATTTACTCTCCGCATCGAAACACGCTCTGGGGATGGCGGCGGATGGAAAACCGTCTGGAACCCATTGCCGGGATGAGCGGATGGGTCAGTCCACGATTGGGAATCCGGTTTGAACGGACACCGGAAACCCTGCATATTTTTAAACCCAACGGAGAGCGGTTTTTGACCTTTGCCCAACTCGAAGCCGAACGCCAACGCGAACGGGCTGAGAAAGAACACGAACGGGCTGAAAAGGAGGCGCTCCAGGTCAAGCTTGCCGAGCAGGAGCAGGAACTTGAACGCCTGAAGCAAAAGCTCAAAGACCATGGCCTGACGGTGGAATAGAAAAAATGTGGAGTGCGGCGGCTTGACGCCGTTTTGCAAGCCCGCCGCACTCCGAAAAATCATCAGGCTTGCCAGGGAAGTGGAATGACTTCTCCGGTTTCTGTCTCAACCCGAACTGGGGACATTCCGAGCGTCGCCACCAGAAACATCGGTTCTTGACCGGTATTGATCAGTTGGTGAACCGCGTTCGGCGGTACAATCAGAGTTGAATTTGGACCAAAGTCAGTGGTTTGACCATCAATTGTAACGATCCCAGAACCTTTTAAAACCACAATCACTTCCTCACAGTCGTGGCGATGAACTGGGGTTCCCGCCTGCGGTTCAATCGTTTGCATCCAGGTTTCCATCGTCGTAACGCCCTGGGGACGTCCGGCAAGCGTCTGGTGCTGGAGTCCCGGCAACACAAATGTTTCAATCTCAGAATGTTGAATAACCGGCATAAATGTTCCTTTCAAAAAAGTATTTGGAATGAATGATGTCCAGTCCTGACCAGTGTGGTCGGGTGGTGCGACTGGCGTATAACCCCAATTCGGCCAGAGTTGTTTCGAGTTTTTTCAGCTCATTCTTCATTCCCTAAATTTCGCCCAAAATACTGACCACTTCCTCAGTTTTAGCCTCAAATGCGGTTGACCCAGCCCAAACCAAAGGACATAAGGGACATAAAGGACATAAAAGACCTGGTGGAAGTCGGTTTTGTGGGAGTGACACCGAAGAGTTTGGTGAATTTTCCTACTTCTAGTGGGTGGGCCTTATTGATTCCAAACCCACCCGCTCACGCGGGTGGTACTGACAAATCCTTTGTTTCCAACCACTAACCACTAACCACTAATCACTAACCACTTTTTTCATTCTCAATTCTTCATTCGTTTTTTGATCCTCTCCGCAAAAAATACGAAGTTCTACGTAGGGGTTCTAAGTAGTCTTGCGAATGTTCACTTTCCGGTCTTTTGTCCATACTCCGTGCCGAACCAAAAAGGCAGAGTTGATACCCTCTGGCATTGAAATCCACTGACTTGTTATGGAGAGGACACCGAACATGACCCGACTTCAATTGAAACTCATGGCGCTCATCCTGTTTTTGCTGGGTTCGACCCTGGCGGCTCAAGCGCAAACCACGTACTGGCTCGCCAGCCGGGACGGCGACCAGTTGCGGTTTGAAGTACAGGTGCCTCCCGATGCGGTAAAGCTCATTTTGCACAAAGACAAAGCGCCAAAAGGGGGCGACGACACCACACCGCGCTATCGGACGTTTACCCACACCATTGACGGCAAAGCCATTCGTTTTCACAGCAATGAACTTGGATGGGAGACGCCGAAATTGCAGGAAGGGAGTTTTACCTGGGTTACCGGTTCCGGCATGGGGGCTGACTGGAAGGAATGTAACACCAAAGATGCACTCTGGCCGGACTTTGCCGATGCCTTGGCCAGTTTGGCGACCAGTGCCGAAGGTTGGAGTTCAGCGAAAGTGATCATTGCGGAAAGCAGCGGAACAGAAGCCCCCAGCGTTCGCCTCAATCTGGATGGTTCTGCTGGTACGCCTTCCGAAGAGAAAGTGGCGCTCTGGCGACTCGCCGACATGACCTCGAAAGATCATCTTTCATCCGAGGAACTTGAGGAAGCACGCGGGTTTATGCTGGCTGTTGCCAATGCTGGTCGCGCCAACCCAAACTACCGCCGGGAAATGGGCAGCAAAACAGCGCTCACTTTGCCCAAAAACTTGAAACCGCTGGAGTTAGACGAAAAATTGAATGAAGCGGCTCAACATCAGGCCGACTATTGCGCCAAAGTCAAAGAGCCAACCCACGATCAGGACGATCCGAAATATGCCACGCTCGGAGATCGGCTCAAAGTGTTCACCGGGAGTGAGATCGCCGGTGCCGAAGCGGCAGGTGCCGGAGGGCTCCAGGATTACCCAACCGGCTGGATGAAAAGCGAAACCCATTACCGCCCATTTTGGAATCTCGAAGGACCGATCACCCATGTCGGTTTTGGCATTGCCAAAGGCAGTGATGGAAACTGGTATATGGTGGCTGTGTTTGCCAACCAATAACCTGCCTCAATTCAACCACCGCCACGCGGCGAAAACCAGGACCAACCCATATTCGAAACCCTGAACCCTGAACCCTGAACCCTGAACCCTGAACCCTGAACCCTGAACCCTGAACCCTGAACCCTGAACCCTGCCAGCTTTGCACAAGACGATGAACAATTGAAGAAAGCCTTACTGGAGGCCGCGAAAGCCGGCAACGCTCCGAAAATTAAAGAATTACTTGATCAGGGCGCCTTTATGGCTGCACGGGATGAACAAACCGGGAAAACCGCATTACATCTCGCCGTCGCCAGCGGAAATGTGGATTCGATTAACCATATGCTCTATGCCTATCGGTCATTCACGGTTGACAAAGCTTCCTTTCAGCAAATGAAACCCGAAGACCGACAAGGCTGGATAAACGGTTTGAAGGATTTTGTATTGGATCGTGACGGAAATACCCCCCTGGCGGATGCCATGAAAAGTGGTAAATCCGAAGTGCTGCAACTGGTTCTTTCCGCAGGGTTTATGACGCCAGACCTCGTCAATCTTCCGAATAACGGTACCAATCCGGTGTTATTGGAAACGGTCAAGCAGGGGGATTTGAATATGGTGCGCCTGTTGATCGAGAACGGCGCGAATGTCAATGCGACTGACTCCCTGGGCGTGACGGCTTTAATGCATGCGGCGCAAATGGACCGGGTTGATCTGGCCAGTTTGCTGATTGAGAAAGGCGCAAACGTCAATGCGAAGAGCAAAAGCGGATGGCCGATTCTGGCCGGTATTGCCGAAAAAGGGCCGTCAACGGAAATGGTGCGGTTGCTGCTTGAGAAAGGAGCCAACGTCAACGAGGTCGCACCCCAGGGGGCAACGGCACTGCTTCAGAGTTTGCGGAGCAACCGACAAACGATGGCTGTCCTTCAACTTATGCTTGATAAAGGTGCCAATGTGAATGCAGCGGATATTGGCGGCACGACGCCTTTGCACCGGGCTGCTTTCCACGCCAATGGAGAAGAATTCGTTAAATTACTTCTGGACCGAAACGCCGATCCGAATCTGAAAAACAATGCTGGCCAAACGCCGCTGACGATTGCGATCAAATCTGGCAATACAAAATCGGCGGAATTGCTCAAAGCGCGGGGCGGGCAGTAAGCCGCCCGCAAAGAGGGGCTTCAAGGAGAGAATGTATGCACAAATTGAAAATCATGGTACTGCTGGGTGTGCTGCTGTTGATGGCGGCGTTGGCCGAACGTGTTTCAGCTCAGTCATTGGAAGGTGTGTGGGAAGGCCACGTCCTCAGTGTGAATCGGACTGGGAAAATCCCGGCCAATGCGGCCTTCGACTGGGGAAAAAACCGGTGGGGACTCACGTTACCGGCCAATTCCTGGGCGAGTTACGATGCCAAACTGGACATCTCGGGCACCTATCGCAACCTGACAGGGAATTATTCGGCGGATGATAAGAACAACCCCAAAAATTCCGGTCACTATGCCTTTACTGGTAACTTCAACTTCGACCAGAAGTTAATGGTCTGGCAACCCCAGCAAAAGATTGGTGGCCAGACTGATTATGCCAAAACAATTATTCGTTCGTTGACCTACAGCCACGAAGATGGTGACGAGTTCGAATATCTAAAAGGGCGGTGGGCGGCTCCGGACGGAGGCACCGGCATTATGGAGTTCCGTCGCAAATACAGCGGGACGCCTCTGAAAGATGACAACGTTGAATCGGACTTCGTTCTGGTTGAAACGGGCGACCATGTCTACACGATCAAAAAAGACGACTTCTACCTGGCGCTCAACGACGACAAATCGGGGATTCTTTCAAAGAAGGATGTCGGAGAAGAGGCTCGAAAATGGAAGTTTGAAGCCGCTCCGTCTCAATTCACCAAAGCCTTTCGCATCGTTCCCGTCGGGAAAGACGACCATTGCCTCAAGGCAGACGACAGTGATGATGGTTCAGTCAGTCTGGTTGAAAAGACCGACAATCCTGAAGGCGAACAGTACTGGAGGTTTGAACGAAGCGGCGGCGGAGTCATTCTGGTCAATGTCAAACTCGGTGGGCGAGGGATATATATTAATGATGAGGATTCCGGACAAACCATTCTGCGTTCACGCAACGAAGCGCAACACGCTGAATGGAAACTGGAAAAGGAGTAACACCAGGGTTCAGGGTTCAGGGTTCGGGGTTCAGGGTTCAGGAGTAACACCAGGGTTCAGGGTTCGGGGTTCAGGGTTCAGGGAAATACAATTGTTTCAATAGTTTGACCTTTTGCCCAACCGAGGTAATGATTTCAAGATGGTATAATCTGGAGTTCGAAAAACAAGGGCTGAAAGATTTCGGGCTGAAGAAAGCGGGCTTGGGGCTGAGGGTGAAAATCCCCGGCTTCTTGAACCCGAGATCTTCAGCCCGTTTTTTTAGCTCCGGGATACGGGTTTTAGACCCGCAGGGTCGTTGTGTAATAGCCGTGGTGTGCCAGCCCACGGTCTGATGCGAATTGAGAGTTGAAAAAATAAGCGGTTTTGAGCCCAGGAATTGGGCGGAAGAGTTAAAGCCTCGGGTGGAGCGCAGCGGAATCCGTGGAAAACAGAATCAGGCGCAACGGAAAACAGAATCCGTGGGGATGAAATCCTCCTCGCCCTGGTGTGCGTTGCCCGGTGATGGACGCCACGGATTCCATTCGCTGACGCTCATTCCACCCGAGGCTTTAAAAATGTCACCCGCTTCGCGGGTTCAAATCCGGACGGGAAGTGGTTGGCGAGCGGCGGGGACGACCAGAGGGCATAAGCGCCCGGATAAGGAAACAGAGCCCTTTCCGTTGGTATTGAATGACGTTCTTGTTGGGTTTGGGTCTCGTCCTGGCCGTGACCGTGGGCTTCGCACCACGGCTATTACACGACGACCCTGCGGGCCTGAAATCCTTATCCTGGCGCTTATGGGGTTGGATCTGGCAGCTATTCGAGTGAAAACTGACTTTTCCGCAACGGAGCTATTTAAGAGTTGACTGCAACCTGATAAGTGCTTTGTCTGGTATAGCTGATTCAGGATCGGCCTGTTTCTTTTGCTGGTAATAACGGATCAGGTGTTTCCGCATACCCAGTGCAACCAGTTTGGGCAGCTCTGTGAGACTGCGTGGGTCAAACTCTTCTTTTCGGGCCCACAACCGCAATGCTTCATCAAATGCCTTATGCTGGGCAGCCATCACAACCAGTTCAACGCAATCTTCAGAAAAATAAGGGTTTCTATCGCTCCGTGAACGGCCATAGATAAGGAATTCGGCTGATTTCCAATCGGCGATTTTGAGGTATGAATCCCACAGGAGTTTGGATACTTCCCAGGGATTTTCTGGTTTGCACGTGTGAACCACGGGTTTCAGCAATGAAATCGCTTGCTGGTACAGCTTGTTCTGAAAATAGGCTTGACCCAACAAATACTGTTTTTTTGGATCATTTTTGGCCAATCGCTCCAGCCGCGAGCAGATTTTCTTTCGCTGGTCTGGCTGTGCTTTTCGGATCTGGTTCCACATTTCATCTTGCTTCCCATACCAGGATGAGCCTGTGGCTAACGTTTTCCACATGCGTCCGTTGGGAAACACCCAATACTGATCTGGGTTCTTCAAGTACGGTTTTACCTGTTGATAGAGGAAAAAGGCATAGTCCGTATGATCAATCGGCGCCGTTTCAAATTCCTGAACCCAGCGGCTTATTCTTGGGTTGATATCAATATTCCATTTGGATTGAGCCGTTTTCAACCACTGGAAATAAAATTCGAGGATTTGGATTCGCTTTTGAGTTTCATAGAAATCTGGACGAAAAGGAAACCGGGCAATAGCCTGATCAATTGTTTCTTCAAAAAGTTTGAGTTCCTGACGTCCCAGATAATAGCTGGCACGGGAAATCCAGTATTCAGGTTTTTGTTGATGGGCTTCTTCATTTTCAAGGATTGATTGTTCAATGACCCGTGCTCCAGATATCCTCTGAACTGTGCCGGCAGAAAAAGCAAAATCACCCAGTGGAATTCCTTGCGGCTTGAGCCGGGCAACTTTCTCCATCAATGGTTGTGCTTTTTCGGGCTGACCTTCCTTGAGGTAGATTTCTGCCAGCCCATGGTTCACCTTTGCCCAAAATAAATGTTCCCAGTTGATGTCAGGCAGTTGGGCAGAGAACCATTTTTGTATCCACACTTCGTCGGCGGGGGTGAACGGACGGGTCAAGGCCAGTTCCAAAAAGTATTTCTGGATGATTGGGAAGGAGAGTCTGCCTTCCATCTGAGCCGCAAGCTCATAACAATCGGAGGCCAGTGCCGGGCGGCAAACACTGGTCATCCAGTCCAGAGATTCCTCACTGTGTGCAATATTCCAGTACTCAACATAACGACAGGCACGCTGTCCATCTTCGGGATGTTGTTCAACTTCAGCGCGGAGCTGAGCCAGGAACGGCCTGACGTCGCCATGGTGTCTCAGAAATATCAGGCGATAGATCAGCCAGCCTGGGTTCAGTTTGACCATCCTGGCCAACCAGGCGTCGGTTTCCTGAACAGAACTGGCTGTCCTGAGTAAATCTAAAAATTCAGTTGCCGGGATGCGACTGACAGGCACAGACCCTGGGTCGGATTCAATCAATTTTTTGACCAGTTGGAACTCGCCGAAATACATCAAATCATCAAAAAGGCCGCAAGTCAGCGATTCATCGCTGAGTTTGATGGACGGAGCTGCCTGGATGGCCTTTTCGATCCGGAAAAAGTGACCAGCCTGGGCATACACCCGTAATCGAAAAAGGAATTGGGCCGGAGTGTCTGAGGTGGGTGGTTCCGCTGCAATGTGATTTGCCAGCGTTGTCAAATCATACTTGAGAAGCCAGTGTCCAAGGTTGAGATCCTGTTTCCAGTTTATTTTTTGGTTGGTCGGTTGCGTCGTTGCGGATTGAGCTGTGAAAATTGGTTGGGCATGCGCCATAGTTCTGAGCATTAAAACAACGCTCAAGGCTGCAAACCATACCATCCAAAAGAATTTCATAACTTGACCTCATCAATGATGAACTAAAACCGGCTTCTGTGGTGTGCGGGAATGTGTCACCGCTTTTCTATTAAGAGCGACTTGTCGCTAGCTGACTTTTGTCTTGCCGCATAGTACAGCGATAAGTCGCTATCTGACAAAGCTGCAACAAGTTGCAGCACGCCAAAAGAAATATTTAAGTACCTTACCGAAAATTTCCAGGCATTTTAACCACGGAAACCACGGAAACCACCAAAAAAATCAAATACTTACCAAATCCAATGTCTCAGAAAACTTATGACAAGGTACTTATCTGAATGTTATAGGGACTGGGGGTGAAAATCCCTGGTTTCTTTTTCTGACGTGGGTACAAACAACCTTGTGTTTGTATCGGTCAGGACAACAGACGTACCGTTCCCATCGTCCCGTTGACTTCCACCATCTCGCCGTCGCGCAGTTTTGCCATTACCTGGTCAATCCCCACGACACATGGCTTTCCATACTCTCGCGCCACCACAGCTCCATGCTGGAGCGCTCCTCCAACCTCAAGCACAATCGCAGCCGCATTCACAAACAACGGTGTCCAGCCTGGGTCGGTGGTATAGGCAACCAGGATGTCACCTTTCTCCACGTGTTTCTCGTGAGGATTGTGGAGAACCTTGACCGGCCCGGTTACTACGCCAGTTGATACGGGCATCCCGGTCAGAAGGCCAGGTACGGGTTTGATGGGACGGGGGCGCAAAATCCGACCGCGCGAGTCAATTACTGGCGGGAATGACCGCACGTGGGTATCCAGTTTCCTTCGGAAGTTCATCCGCTGTTCGCGGAGTTTCCGCAGGTCGAGCGTGGCATCCCTGGCCGCTGCCCGCAGGTCGTCAAACGTCAAGTCAAAAATGTGCTCGGCGGCATCGAGCCGGTCTTCCTGCCTCAAGCGTCGGCCTTCGTTCAGCGCACGTTTGCGGATGGCGTAATTCAATAAAATGATCAGGTGCTTTGGCGTATCACGAGTTCCGGCAAACAGGGTATTGAGGCGAAAGATCCGACGCAGAAACGCCCGCCGCAGGGGCCCCGACCTGTGCAGCAACGCTTCGGTGGCGTGCTCTCGCTCTTTGATCTGATGGTTGTGGGTGGCTTCTGGATCAAACCCATCCGTGACAGCCATGAAGGACATTTGCCTGAGCGCAAGGTGTGGGTCATCGGCGTAGCGCGGGCTGGCCAGGTCCATTTCAAGCGGACCTCGCCAGCCGAATCGAGCCAGAAAGTCGTCCCAGGCATTCAGGAACTCCGGTGACAGGGCGCGGTGCTCAATCCGCTTGCTCAACCGGGTTAAATCTTCAAACTCAGATCGGTCCAGGAGGTGAGCCAGCCGATGTAGTGTCATCCCCATCTCGACGACTACGTTGCCTGTGACGCCGCGCCTGGTTTTTTCCATAAGTAGCTGGACTTCATCACTTTTTCCCCAGACGAACGGATCCGGTGAGATGAGTCCGACGATGAGTGCTGACATGAGCACATCAAACTTTTGTGCAATGCGAACCTCATATGTCCGACGGAAATCTTCGAGGGGAAGGTTGGTGTCGAGATTCGCACGCAATTCCGCTTCAAAGGCGCTGGTTGTTTCCTGGTACCGCTGGTAGGCACGCTCCGGAAAGAGAAGGGTGCTGAGTGTATGCCAAAAGAAGCCGCGCATATTCCAGAAGACACGGGGAATAACCCAGAGGTATCGGAACTTCAGCCAGGGGGGGCGGGTGAGGGCGCGGTACCGGGTGGCATCAACATTGGCCAGAATGTCCGCCATCAAGGTATCACTCGGAGCGCTGCTTTGCGCCAGCATTTTCGGGCTTGCAAACCACATCACATTTGAGAGGTTCATATACATTCGATTGCCCGCGAAGAGGTGCAGTGCCTCCGCTGGTGGAAGGTCGCGTGTCACCGGGCCAACCCAGGATTCGATGATCGCCGAAAACAGGTGATTGACCTCATCCAGCCCCAGTGGCGAGATGGGTTTGTTCGTGGTGATACCCTTTGACAACGCCGCATCCATATAAAGCCGCCGGCGTTCGCCCGGTTGCGTCATCATCTCGGGTGGGAGGGGCACGTAGGTGGTAATTGGGCGAGCCTGCAGGAGGTGGAGTTTCTCACTAGCGTATGCCCACTCGATGTCAACTGGCGCGTCGTAAAGTGTTTCGACCCGGCTCAGCAGGTCGGTCAATTCGTGGAGCTGGGCGGTGCTCAAGGTTCGTTCCGCCGAGCGATACTTTTCTCGGGCGAGGGTGCCACCTGTGGCGTCAAGCCAGACCGAGACCTGTTTGGAACCGTGTGACTCCACCACCACCTGGCGGGTTACTTTGTTCACGACGAAGTGGTCTGGGGTGGCCTGCCCCTCGACGACTGACGTTCCCAGTCCCCAGTTCGCGTCAATGACCGCTTCGTCATAGTCGTTGGTCAGTGGATTGAGTGAGAATCCGACACCAGCGATTTCACTGTCAATCTGCCGCTGCACAACGACCGCGATGGATGGTGACCACACATTGAAACCTTGCTGCTGTTTATAGATAAACACACGCGCATCCAGGCTTGATGTAAAGCAAGCACGGATGGCACGTTCCAGATCAGCCCGGCGCACTCCCAGTTGTGTTTCATACCCTCCAGCAAAGGAGGCTGAGGCCAGATCTTCCTCGGGTGAGGATGAACGCACCGCAAAGCGATCCTCGGGGTTGAGGTCCCCAAGGTCGCGGAGTAATGCGTCAAGTGCGGCGCGTTGTGTTTCCGTCAATGGAAGAATCAGGGCACGTTCCTTCAGTTCGTTACACAGCGAAGCCCACTCATCCGAAGGCGACTTACTCAGCTTGCCCCAGGTCGGGGACTTTTTGACTTCGTCAAACCACGGCACGAAGAACAGGGTGGTGAGGATCACGCCGGGTGGAACCGGTAAGCCTGCCTCGCTCATCGAGATCAGGGAGGCGGCCTTTCCTCCTACGTTACTGCGGGTGGTCTGCCCAGTACCGGGAAACCAAACAAGCAAGGGGTCGCCCACAAGATCTTGAGACCGTTTCAAGTTTTTCATTCTGGGAATCTCCTTTTCGGGGCGACTCTATCATCATTTGAACCAGCAGGTTCGTCTTTCGGCGCAGGTTAGAGCTTTTCAGAAAAAGATTCCTTCTGTAAATTTTTCCGTGATGAGTTCCTGCAAAACAGGTTGGAAATTCAGGGGGTTCGGTTTGAATTTCCAAACCGTCTCTACAGAATCCAGTACAAAAGAATTTATAGAAAGCATTTTTGCAGTGAATGCCTCGGATGAGAAGACTGTCAAATGATTCAATCAAATGAGCTTAGCGAACCATTGACCACTGACGACTGACGACTGACTACCTTTAACAATTGTTTGACAAATGGCTCATTCGAAAGGATTATTCCACATCGCACTGCCGTACACTGTTGCTGTGAATCACTCCCAACCTACTCCACAGAGGAAACAGTTTATGTCTGATGAAATGATGCCAAATGATGATGCACAAACACTGCATGTGGTCCAGGTACTGGGCCGGAAATCGCATACCATCAACAGCCTTGCCTGGTCACCGGATGGCAAAACCATTGCGACGGCAGGAAATGATTGCACCATCTGGCTTTGGGATGTAATGACGGGAAATATGAAGCAGATTTTGGAAGGGCATATGGATTGGGTAATGAGTGTGAGTTGGTCGCCGGATGGGAAATGGTTGGCGAGCGGTGGGAACGACGGGAAGGTGAAGGTATGGGAGGTGGAGAATGGGCAGGTGAGGCACGAGTTGGAAGGACACAGTGGGAGTGTATGGAGTGTGAGCTGGTCGTCGGAGGGGAAGTGGTTAGCGAGCGGTGGGTCTGACGGGAAGGTGAGGGTATGGGAGGTGGAGACGGGGAAGGAGAGGCAGGCGCTGGAAGGTCACACGGCGAGTGTGTGGAGCGTGGGTTGGTCACCGGACGGGAAGTGGTTGGCAAGTGGCGGGGACGATGGGAAAGTGAAAGTGTGGGAAGTGATGACCGGGAAGATCAGACAAGATCTCGAAGAATATACGAGAAGTGTGTTAACCGTGAGTTGGTCGTTAGATGGGCAGATGGTAGCAAGTGGCACAGTGGATGGAAAGCTGAAGGTGTCAGAAGTGATGACAGGGAAAATGAAGCAAAATCTGGGAGGGCATTTAGGGAGTGTGTGGAGCGTGAGTTGGTCGCCCGATGGTAAGTGCCTGGCGAGTAGCGGGGATGATCAGAAGGTGCGGGTGTGGGAAGTGGCGACAGGTAAGATGAGACAAGAGTTGGGAGAGCACACAAGTTGGGTGAGGAGCGTGAGTTGGTCACCAGACGGAAAGCGTCTAGCAAGCGGAGAGTTTGACCAAAAGGTGAAGGTGTGGGAAGTGGCAACCTGGAAGGTAAAGCAGGAAATGAAAGGACATACGGATTGGATGGAGAATGTGAGCTGGTCCCCGGATGGTGAGTGGCTAGCAAGTAGTGGGGGAGATCAGAAAGTAAGGGTGTGGGAGGTAGCGACAGGTAAAGTAAAGAAGGAGTTAGATGGACATAAAGATTGGATGAGAAGCGTGAGTTGGTCTCCAGATGGTGAGTGGTTGGTGACGGGTGGTTTCGACCAAAAGCTGAGGATATGGGAAGCGGCGACAGGGCAAATAAAGCAAGAGCTAGAAGGACATAGGGATTGGGCAAGGAGTGTGAACTGGTCTCCAAATGGGAAGTGGTTGGTGAGCGGAGCAGGCAATGGGGAAGTGAGGGTATGGGAGGTGGCGACAGGTAAAGTGAAACAAGAGCTAGATCGGTATCCGGGGAGTGTATTGAGCCTAAGCTGGTCGCCAGATGGGGAGTGGCTAGCAGGTGGTGGGGCCGGTGGGAAGGTATGGGTGTGGGAAGTGGCAACAGGTAAGGTGAGGTGGACGCTGGAAGGATTCACGGACAATGTGTGGAACGTAAACTGGTCACCAGATGGGACAATATTAATATTTGCACCGTTTAGAGGAGATGTGATTATCTGGAATTTAGGATCGGAAAAGTTAAGTTCAAGTATTATTGCTCGTTACCCACTAGATAAACCTAAATATCACAGTGCAGGGGTTTTCTTTTTTCAAGGTCCAGATCGCCAGGTTTCACCAGTATTTGATTCTGAAGCCGGTATCATCCGACACTGGAAATTTGACCCAAAGAGTTTGCCACTTCAGGCACAAGCGACGAAAACGGTGGTTTCAACAACGGCTAAAGTGGTTTTGGTTGGTGAAAGCCGCGTTGGAAAATCGTGTCTGGCACTCCAAATGGCGGAAAAGCGCTATGAAGAGCAGGATACAACCCATGGCATGAAAATCTGGTCGTTGAAACCAGAGGACCTTTGCTCAGAGCAGGTGACTCCAGTAGATGAAAACCGCGAAATTGTGCTTTGGGATTTGGGCGGGCAGGATGAATATCGGCTGGTACATCAACTCTTTTTGCACGACACGTCGCTGGCACTGGTGTTGCTTGATCCAATCCGAGGTCGTGACGCCTTTGAAGAAGTTGAAGCCTGGAATGTTCGGCTCAAGAAACAACTCAAAGGCCGATCAGCAACCAAATTTCTGGTTGGAACAAAACTGGACGAGCCAGGAACGGCCATTGACCGGCCAGGACTCAATCAGTTGATGCACAACGGCGGGTTTGTTGAGTTTTATGAAACCAGTGCCAAAAATGGGCGTGGCGTGCCGGAACTTTGCAAAGCTCTTTCAGAAATAATTGATTGGAAAGCGTTTACCAGAGTCAGTCGGACAGTGCTTTTCCAGACCATCAGGGATGAGATCCAAAATCACCAGCAACAGGGTGAAGTCGTTTTGCTCTATTCCGACCTGGAAAAACGCATCCAGGCAAAGAATCTGGAAACGTTTACACCGGCTGCCGTCAATGCTGTTGTTGAGCAAATGGCTGCCCAGGGACTGATTGTTGATACCCGGATGGTAGGCGGAGCACGGGTACTGGTGTTACAAATTGACGTAGTTGAGCGCTACGCCGGGTCATTGATTTTTGCGGCTCGAAATAACCCGCGTGGGCTCCCAGCACTGGAAATTCAGCAGGTGGCTTTGGGAAAAATGAATTTCCCTCGTTTGAAAGAAAGCGAGCGGTTAAATCCTGTCCAGGAACTGACGATAGTGAATTGCGTGGTGGAACTCTTGATTGAGCATGGTATCTGCCTGCAACACGAAGGGTTATTGATTTTCCCAGCGCTTTTCCCATCGGTGAAAGCTGGCGATGGAGAAGAATCTCCACATTCACCCTCGCTGAAATATGGCTTCACTGGGGCGATAGGTAATATTTATTCAGCACTGATCGCCAGGCTGGAATATAGCGACCGTTTTGGCCGGATTCGTCTCTGGGAAGACCGGGCTGAATTTGAAAAGCCTGGCTCTGGTGTGTGTGGGGTGCAAAAAGTGGTTCACAAGAGCGGGCGTGCCTGCCTGGATTTATTTTTCAGCGAGCAAACACCAACGGAAATTCGTGATTTGTTTACTGTTTTTGTAGAAGATCATATCCGGCGTGAAGGGGTGGAAATCACTGAGGTTCAAGAGATTATCTGTTCGTGTGGTTATCGCTTTGACCAGGATACAGTTCAGGAATATGTTGACGCCGACGAAATTGAGATCGTTTGTTTGCGTCCAAAATGCCGAAAACCAAACCGAATTGGCCAGCGAGCGTCCAAAATTCGCGATACTTCGCCAGGGATTGAAAAAGAACTCAGTGCGATCAAAACCACCATTGAAAAAAGGAGCAAAGCCGAAGTGGCAACCTATATGCAAACTTCAAACCGGGCCCAAATTGAAAAAGAAAAACAATCATCAGAAAACCCTATCCGGATTTTGCATTTGAGCGACATCCACGTAAATCCCGACACCGATCCACTTTCCAGATTGCAGCCGTTGATGAGTGATTTGCGGGATAAAGACGAAGGCTTGGGCACTGAGCAGCTTGATTATCTGGTGATTTCAGGTGATTTAACCGACAAAGCGCAGCCCGAAGAGTTTGAAAAAGTGCATGAGTTCCTTTCACGCCTGATCGAACAATTTCAACTTTCAGCCGAACGGTGCATCATTGTGCCCGGCAATCACGATTTGAGCTGGTTTTCTGGATGCTATGAATGGAAAGACAGGCGTGTGGTAAATGTAAAAGCCTTAAAACCTGGAAGTTACAAAGAACAAAGCGACGGGTATCTGGTTCGCGTCAATGATAAATACCCACACCGGTTTGAAAACTTCGGCAAGTTTTACCATCAACTGGTGCAAAAGCCATATCCAACCGACGCCACCAAACAAGGTCTGTCATTCCTTTTCGAAGAACACGGCCTTCAATTCCTGGCGCTCAATTCAGCTTCTGAAATAGACGAGTATTTCCCAGAGCGGTCAAGCATCAACGAAGGCGCACTTTCCAAAGGATTAGCTGACGCTGACAATCAGATCAAACAGGCCAAAAAAGAAAACCGGCTTGCGCACGATGCTGAAATTTTACGGATTGCGGTCTGGCATCACCCGGTGACGACCGACAAGGAACCGACCATGGACGCCGCTTTTCTGGAGCGACTTCAGAAGGAAAAATTCAAACTGTGCCTGCACGGGCACGTTCACGAAGACTGTGCTGACCTAGTTAGGTATTTGCATCCTACGCGACAGCTTCACATTGCCGGGGCTGGTTCATTTGGAGCGGCCAAAGACCAGCGACCTGAATCAATGCCCCGGTTGTACAATCTGATTGAAATAGAACGTGACCATAGTTTGATTCGCATCCACACGCGCTGTATGAAAAAGAACCTGAGTGCGTGGGAAGGCTGGGCCGTCTGGCCAAGCGACAAACCGCATGAAAAGCGGTCGTATTACGAGATTCGTTTAAAGTAACTCTATTGTGGAAAGGTCGGTTTCCGCTCGCAGGGCGGTGGAAAGTAGCCGGAGGGCAGCCTGCTTTGAGGCGCACCCTCCGGAATGCAAGCCAAGACAGAGGAAGTTCGCGGCAATCGGAGGTTGTACGGGTGAAGTTCCGTGACCTGGTCGCGTTCGTTTCTCTCTGTCGCCAGCTTCGCTGGCTGGGAGGTTGCGGCTTCAATTCCCCCGGTTGCACTGGGGACTACTGTCTGGCACCTGCTTTGCGGGCTGACACTAAATTTCCAGCGTGTTCCAAAGAAACCCATCCTGGAAAAACTTACAGAAGGAAAAATTTTCGAGCACGATGACATGGTTTGATGTGATTTCCTGCTTAAGGTCATGAAGGCAGTTCAAAACTCCTTCACGATTTTCAAAAGGAGATAGAGTTTTTCAGAAAAAGAAACCTTGCCGGAAATAGTTATCTAAACGACCTGAACTAAAGTTGATACACCACACACAGGACAGGTGTGCTTTCTGTTTGTAAGACTATAAATTGCTGAAATTGCTGAGCTTAGTGATTTTAAAAGCTTGAATTATTTACAAATGATGTATTCGTCAAACACAGATGGTGCCTCACCACAAGGAAAGCTGTGAGGACGTGGCGATTGAATGAGAGGATTTTATGTCAGAGAAAAAAAACCGAATCCAAATCACCCGAACCGGGTTAACCCTGGGAATTACCCTGCTGCTTGGCTGGCTGGCCTGGATCAGTTCACCAGTTTCCCGATTAGAAACCAGGCCGACGCCTGCCAGACGTGGAATCCAAACAGGAACGTCGGTGAAATCCAGGCCAGGTCAGGCCCAGACTACTCAGGGATTGACTTCTGAGACCCGAGGGAAATTTACCCCCAATGCCACGGTATCGGTTGAAGCCGTATCACTGGCCGTGCCGCCATTCCTTGATACCGTCAGTGGAAGGCATCTTCTACAGAAGAACGCGATGAGTTTTGATGGGCGATTTATCGTTTATAAGAGCGATTCTCCCAATCTGGTGGTGGGCCAGATTGATTCCAATTCTACCACTGATATCTTCGTTTTTGATCGGCAGACTGGAATTGCCGAACTTGTCAGTCGGGTTGCCGGGACGACCGCAACCGCAGGGAGTAGCATTTCAGATACTCCGGTCATCAGTGCCAACGGGCGATACGTTGCCTATCAGAGCTTTGCCACCAATTTGGTGACGGGTCAGACTGATACAAATTCTCAGGTCGATATCTTTGTATTTGATCGGCAAACGGGCATCACCGAACTGGTCAGCCGGGCTGCCGGGACGACCACGACGACTGGAAACAGTGATTCCCAGTCCCCAGTGATCAGCGATGATGGGCGCTACATTCTCTTTGTGAGCCGTGCCACGAACCTGGTACCGGGTCAAGCCGATACCAATGGGGTTACCGATGTTTTTATCTTTGATCGGCAGACGGGCACCACGGAACTGGTGAGTCGAGTTGCTGGAACAAACACAACCGCTGCAAATAATGAATCAGTTTTCCCGGTCATGAGTGTTGATGGAAGGTACATTGCATTTCAAAGCCGTGCAACGAACGTGGTTCCAGGTCAAACTGATACAAATAATAACAGTGATATCTTTGTAATTGATCGCCAGACGGGAATCACTCAGATTGTGAGCCACGCCGACGGGGCGGGAACTACGACCGGCAATGGTGTGTCAAATTTTCCGGTGATAAATGCCAATGGCAGATACATTGTGTTTGGAAGTACGGCGACCAACCTGGTGACAGGCCAAAGTGATGTTAATGCCGCGACCGATATCTTTGTTTTTGATCAGCTCTCGGGGACGATCACACTGGTGAGTCGAGCTGCCGGGACGACGGCCACGACGGCCAATAATCAGTCAGGCTCAGCCATTGATATCAATGCGGACGGGAGGATCATTGTCTTTCAAAGTGTTGCAACCAATCTGGTAACTGGCCAAACGGATAGCGCCAATATCGTTGATGTTTTTGTTTTTGATCGGCAGGCAGGAACGACCGAACTGGTGAGCCGGGCGGCTGGGACAACCACCACTGCCGGGGATGGTCATTCGTTAAGGCCGCTTGTAGATTCCAGCGGGAGATACATTGTGTTTGAAAGCCTTGCGACCAACCTCATTACAGGTCAAACAGAGGCAAACAATGGAGAGGATGTCTTTGTTTTTGATCGGCTGATGGGAATCACCCGGTTGGTGAGTCGGGCTGCGGGAACAAGTGCCACAACGGGAAACCAGATTTCATTCTTACCCGTGATCAGCCGGGATGCAAACTCGATTGTCTTTGTGAGCGAAGCCAACGATCTGGTTTCTGGAATTGTTGATGTGCCAAGGCAGGATATCTTTATTTATGACCAAATTGGGGAAACAAATAGTGTGGTGACACAGCATGCGCCAGGTTCCCCCAGTTTGACTGGATCTGATAGTAGTGCCTTAACAACTTTGAACTCAATCAGTCCCGATGGTCGGTACCTGGTGTTTGTCAGTACTGCCGTCAATTTGGTGTCAGGGCAGATTGATACGCTCAATACTTTTGATATTTTTGTGTTTGACCGTCAGACAGGAGCTACTGAACTGGTCAGTCGGGTGGCTGGAACCAGCACCATGGCGGGGAACGGAAATTCAAATTTGCCAGTGATCAGTGCCGATGGGAGATATATTACATTTAACAGTGACGCCTCCAATCTGGTGTCAGGGCAGCTTGATACCAATAACGGTGCAGATGTTTTTGTCTTTGATCGTCAGACGGGAACCACTGAGCTGGTTAGCCGAGCCGTTGGAACAAACTTCACGACTGGAAATTCACCTTCAGTTACCCCAACTATGAGTGCCGATGGCCGATATATTGCGTTCCAAAGTGATGCTACCAACTTAGTATCGGGTCAGCTTGATACCAATAACGGCGCAGATGTTTTTGTCTTTGATCGCCAGACAGGAACCAGCGAGATTGTCAGCCGGGCTGCCGGGACGAGCACTACAACTGGGAATAGAGCGTCTATTTTCCCAGTGATGAGTGCCGATGGAGGGTATATTGCGCTTACCAGTTTTGCAACCAATCTGGTCCCCGGGCAGAGTGATACCAACAATGATACGGATGTTTTTGTCTTTGATCGCCAGACGGGAACCACTGACCTGGTTAGTCATGCTGCCGGGCAGAGCGTGGCAACTGGGAATATGGTGTCAGCCTCCCCGGTGATCAATGCTGATGGGCGATATGTTGTGTTTACCAGCAATGCCACCAATCTGGTCCCTGGCCAGAGTGATGCCAACAACGCCATCGATGTTTTTGTCTTTGATCGTCAAGGGGGAACTACGGAACTGGTCAGCCGGGCGGCTGGGTTAACCGCGACAACTGGAAATGCCAGTTCGTCAAGTGCTGTGATCAGTTCCGATGGGGGATCCATTGCCTTTCAAAGCGTTGCCACCAATCTGGTCCCCGGCCAGAATGATACCAATTCCACCTTTGATATCTTTGTCTTGAATCGCCAAACAGGAATCACTGAACTGATCAGTCGGACTCCTGGAATGAGCACCCAGGTTGGAAACGGATCGTCTATGTCGCCAACCCTGAATGCCAATGGGACTTTTGTGGCGTTTGTAAGCTTTGCGACTAATCTGGTACCAGGGCAAACCGATGCTCCCTCCACCTCTGATATCTTTGTGTTTGATCGAACAAACCAGGAGATGGTGCTGCTCAGTGGGGCGGGAGGATCACCAACAATAGCTGGAAATTCAAGTTCTCAGTCTGCCGTGATCAATGCCAGTGGACAATATATTGGGTTTAGCAGCTCATCGAGTAATCTGATTGCGGGAGATTACAATCTGAGTTTAGATGTATTTCTAGCCGAATTTTGCCCAACCGTTACCGCAACTGTAGGCGGTAGTGGGCCGATCTGTACGGGAAGCTCAACCACTGTGACCGCCACGATTCTGGGTGGCACCCCACCCTATACGGTGACTTTGACCAGTGGTGGCGGCACTCAAACCGGAAACAGCCCATTGATTTTTCCGGTGGCACCTGACGCCACCACCACCTATGCCATCCAGTCAGGAACCGATGCCAGCGGATGTCCGATCACGGGCAATGGAAGTGTTCAGGTGATGGTTGTGCTGCCTCCGACCGTCACTGCCGGATCCGATCAAACCGTCTGTACCAGCAGTTTGCCCGCGACCCTGGCTGGATCAATCGGCGGAAGCGCGACGATGGGAACCTGGAGCGGTGGCGGTGGAACATTTAATCCTGGGCCGACCGCACTCAATGCCCGTTACATGCCATCCGCCAGTGAAATCGCCGCTGGAATAGTGACCTTGACCTTGACCACGAATGACCCAGGCGGGGTTTGTTCGCCAGTTTCAGATACCGTGACCATCTTCATTTTGAATTGTGCGGAAACCGGCCAGTTACTGGTGGCCGATACCGCAAATAACCGGATTCAACGTTTTGATGGAACCACCTGGAGTCTGATTGGTTCAGGGGTTGTTGGTTCTGGAGCCGGCCAATTCCGCTTGCCAGAAGCGGTTACGTTTAATGGTGCCGGTCGAATCTATGTTGCAGACACCGGCAACAACCGCATTCAGTGGTCAACCGATGATGGAGCGACCTGGGCAAATTTTGCTACCGTTGGTTCTGCCTCAAATCAAGTTCGGTCGCCACAGGGAGTATGTCTGGATTCGGCTGGGAATCTTTATGTGTCGGATACCGGAAATGGGCGGGTCGTACGCTTTAACAGTGGAACTCCTGGAGCTGGCGTGGTGATTGCAAGTAATGGCGCCGCCAGCGGGCAGGTTGGAAGTCCGCACGGGCTGGTGATTAACAGCACGTTTCGGTTGTTTGTGACGGATGAAAGTAATAGTCGAATTCTGAGTATTGCCAGTGCCAACACCGTGACGACTTCGACCAGTGGCACCATCCTTGCCTCTCAGGGAACGGGTCTAAACAAAGTCAAAAATCCGCAAGGCATTACGATTGATGAGGCAGGAACCCTGTACATTGCCGACACGGGGAATTCGCGAATTTTGCGCTGGGTGAATGCCAATCCAAACAACAGTTCAGCGCTGGCGACGATTGGATCACTTCTCGGACAGGTCAATCGGGCCGAAGGCATTACGACCAAATTCTTTACTTCCGGACCGTTTGCCGGAAGCTGGATGCTCGTGGTCGGAGATAGCGCAAATAACCGGATCCAGGGGAAATTTATCCAGGCGGGAGGCTGGTCGCTGGTGGGTGCTCCAAATAATGTCGGCTCTGGCACCGGACAATTCCGAACACCATCAAAGATTCAGTAATCGTTCCCAGACCATTCTTTGTCTTTTTTGTCACCACAGCGGAACACCGAGGGGCGTCAACCAGCCTCTCTGGGTTCTTCTGTGGTGAGTTTTTTTCCGAGGGCTCAACAGACTCAGAACACTACCCAACCCCCTTGATTTCGCTGACCAGCCAGGCTCTGGTCAGTCGCCATTCGCGGTTCATTGTGGCCAGTGAAATCCCAAGCACGGCGGCGACTTCTTCGTTGCTCAATCCCGCAAAGAACTTGAGTTCGACAACTTTACTTTTTCGTTGGTCGATTGCTTCGAGCTTGGTGAGCGTCTGGTTCAAGGCCAGGATTTCCCAATTTTGACGATCATCAGGCAAGCCAATGACTTCATTGAGGGTGACTTTATGCCCTCCGCCTCGCTTTTCAGTTTTGAGCGCCAGGGCGTGGTTGACCAGAATATGACGCATCATTCGTGCTGCAACCCCAAAAAAATGAGCCCGGTTTTGCCATTGTAAATCCTGTTCACCCAATAGCTTGAGATAGGCTTCGTGGACGAGGGCCGTGGTTTGCAAGGTATGGTCAGGGCGTTCCCGGCGCAGGTAGCGGCTGGCGATTCGATGCAATTCGTCATAGACTAAGGGAAAGAGTTTATCGAGGGCGGATGAATCCCCTTGATTCCATTCCTGTAAGATCTGAGTCATATCTGGTGGCAAACTCATACCCTTTTTTTCCTCCACATCACACCATATCGCAATCTTCTCTGGCGGAAAAGATGCAGTGGGCTCTTTTGATTTCACTATTCCTCTTATGCTTCCACGGGTTAGCCTCTGATGTATGTTTGGCTATCCATGGACCTGCTCTCAGCCGAGAAACTGATCTGGCGGAGCTGGCTCGACCAACCTTCCGCTTTTTCACCGACCAGGCCGGTTTGCCGCAAAACACAATCAACTGCATCACGGTTGACCGAAAAGGGTATCTCTGGGTTGGGACACAGGATGGCGCCGCTTACTACAATGGCCGCCAGTGGACTGTGGTCAATATGCCGAATCGAACGGCGTCAAACGATGTCACCAATATCCTGGCGGCTTCAGATGGAAGCCTGTGGTTTACGACCAATGGTGGTGGACTGGCCAATCTCAAAGATGGGAACTGGATCCGCTTTGACACGACCAACTCAGGTTTGCCAGATGACTCTCTGGAAGGACTGGTAGAAATTATTGAACCAGATGGACATTCCACGCTCTGGATTGGTACGTCACAGGGATTGGTGCGATATGAACAGAACCATTGGACGGTGTTTTCGACTCAAAATTCAGGGCTTTCAGATAACCTCATCAGTTCAATCCTCGCGGTTACCGATTCGTCGGGGAAACAATCATTGTGGATTGGGTCAAGTACCGGGTTTACCTGCTATGAATCCGGGCAGTGGAAACATTTTGAGAACCACCAGGAAGGAAGAGGCCCGGCACAGGTTTTGCAAATGTGTACTACCCGGTCCTTCACTGGAAACACTGTGCTGTGGGTCGGAACCAATGGAAATGGATTGATCCGACACGAAGCCGGCCAGTCGGTGTTTTTGACTCCAGATAATTCAGAATTACCAGACGGTGTGATCCAGGCGCTGTGTCCGACAATTTCACCTTCTGGAAAAGAGGCCCTCTGGGTTGGGACCGCCGGAGGTCTGGTCTGGTTGGAGGAAACTTCACAACTACAGGGGACAGGGGACAGGGTTCAGGGGTTAGAGAGTCAGGCTCTTCCGAAGTATCGCTGGAAAATCACAACCACTGAAAATTCAAATCTTTCGAGCAATTTGATTTCCAGTTTGTTTGAACTGACAAATTCATCCGGCTGGCGGACCTTGTGGGTTGGAACATACAGCAATGGCCTAGGTCGGTTTGAAGAACAAGGGTGGGTTAGTCTCTCGGCGAGAAACTTTCCCTCCATCGGAAGCCGTGCCTATAGTTTGCTTGAAACTATTTCCCCAGCCGGGCAGTTCACGTTCTGGATTGGCACCAACAGCAATGGCCTGTTTCGCTATGAGGCCGGCCAATGGACAACCATCAATACCCAAACTTCGAATCTTCCTTCCAACCAAATTCTGAGTTTATTGGAAACCAGGTCACCTTCTCACCCGTCCACTCTGTGGGTAGGAACTGACGGCTCTGGTCTGGCATGCCTTGAAACCAGCCGCTGGACGACGTTAACGGCTGAAAACTCAGGCTTGCCCGGCAACATTGTAAATTGCCTGTGCCGGGCGGCATCAGCTTCTGATCCGTCGGCACTCTGGATTGGAACGTTAAATGGTCTGGCACGTTTTGAGGCCGGGCAATGGACCACATTGACCGAAGAAAATTCTGACCTTCCCAGTAACCGGGTTTTTTGTCTCCACGAAAGCCTTTCCTCGGATGGACAGCCTTGTTTATGGGTTGGGACGTTGGGTGGTGGGCTGGCAAGTCTGAAAAATGGGAAATGGACCATCTGGAACAGTGCTAGTTCGCAACTACCGAACAATTCAGTACTCAGTCTGCTTGAAACCACTGCGCCATCCGGGAAACGGGTGCTCTGGGTTGGGACATATGGTGGTGGCGTTGCCTGTTTCGAAATTGATTCTCCCGCCGCCCCCTGGCTCGTGTTGACTGACACCACCACACCTGAACTCCCAAACAACACGATTTATCAGATTTGCGAAGATGCCCAAAAACGAATTTATCTTTTGACCAACAAAGGCGTGGTTCGTCTTACGCCACGACTCCCAACTCCAGACAACCCGGCATCCTATGCGGTGTACACCTTTTCAATTGAAAACGGCTTGCCAGGCAGCGAAGGGAATCAAGGAGCGTCGCTGGTGGATCATCAGGGGCGTATCTGGGTGGGAACAACTGGCGGAGTGGCAATGCTTGATCCGGCCAGAGCCGTTGATGACCGGTCACCGAAGCCGCTCTATATTGAGCGATTGATCATCAACAGAACGGAACGGCGCGGGAGTGACCAGCCTTTTTCCTTGCCCTACACTGAAAACAGCCTGGCCTTCGATTTTGCGCTGTTGAGCTATTTCCGTGAAACAGACACGATGTATCAGGTTCAACTGGCTGGCTATGATTCCCAACCCACACCCTGGACTTCAGCTTCGACCAAGGAATACACCAATCTAAAAGCTGGCGACTATATCTTCAACGTGTGGGGACGCGACTCGTTTGGGACTATCGCCGGTCCAGTGTCGGTCAGGTTTACCATCCGACCGGCACCCTGGAATACATGGTGGGCCTATCTTGTGTATTTGCTTGGTTTAGCCGGTGCCGGCTATGGCGGAGTCCAGTGGCAACTTCGGACGCTCCGGCGACGCAACGAGCTTTTGGAGCATAACGTCAAACTTCGTACCGAAGAACTTTCTCAACAGAAGGCTGAACTTGGTCAAAAGGTACAGGAACTCTATCAGAAAAATCAGGAACTGGTTGAATCACACCAGCGAGCTGACCGCATCTTTTCAGCTCTGGCCGAAGCCCTGCCTGGAACAGTCCTTGACGGAAAATATCGGCTGGATGAGAAAATCGGCGCCGGTGGGTTCGGTGTTGTTTTTCGCGGTACACATCTGACCCTTCATCATCCAATTGCCATCAAAGTATTTAAACCCTCATCGGGCAACGATTCACCAAAAGCTGTGGAACGCTTTAAACTGGAAGGCGTTACCGCCGCCAGGCTCAATCACCCAAATATTGTGAGGGTGCTCGATTCGGGCATTTCAACCGACGGCATTGCCTATCTGGTCCTGGAGTTGCTCCATGGGCATTCTCTGGCTCGGGAACTTCGTGAGGTGAAAATCCTTTCACTTGAGCGAAGCGCCATGATTCTGATTTCAGTTTGCGATGCCCTGGCCGAAGCTCACCGCCAGGGGCTGGTTCATCGCGATATTAAGCCCGACAATATTTTTCTCCATCAAACACCTGACGGCGAAGTGGTTAAGGTCGTGGATTTTGGCATCGCGAAAATGTTGGAAGCCAGTAGTGACGTGAATCTCCAAAACTTGACTGTTACTGATGGGCTGATTGGGACACCCAAATATATGTCTCCAGAGCGTTTGGAGGGAGAGTCATACGATGGTCGGTCTGATGTCTATAGTTTGGGGCTGGTGCTCTACGAAATGTTATGTGGTGAAGTGCCGTTTTATTCTCCAACCAACGGATTATTGGGAATGATCAAGCGACGCATCACCGAATTGCCGAAACCGCCAGGAGCAATCAATCCAGCACTTTCTGAAGCTGTTGAAACTGTAATGTTACAGGCGCTGGCCAGAATTCCCGATCAACGACCAACAGCCGAAGAACTGAAACAACAATTTCTCAGTGCTTCGGGTTTGGACCTGACAACACTCAAGGCGTCATCTGTCTACTCACTGCCAGTACAAACTCTCACTGAGAATGAGCTATCACGCGACAGCCTCAGTTCACTCATCCATTCCAGGGCCCTGGCTCATCGGATGACACACGTTGGGAATATTCTGGCTGATTTACTTGAGCGCTCACCTGGAAACCGGGAAACCGTGGTACAAGAGATTTCGACAGATGATCCTCAGTTGAAGGCCACCATCACCGCACTGGTAGCGCCCGGCGATCAAGAACTCCAGGGGGAATTTTTGACGAAGGAGCTCTGGATCAAAATTGAGAAAGTTTTTTTCTCAGTACTGAACTATCCTCCTCACCAGTGGGCGGAGGTTCTGGATGAAGAGTGTGCTGGAAATGCATTTCTCCGCCAGAAAGTTGAGCTTCTGATTGCCGCTGATTTGGAAGCCAGGGAGTAATCGGGTTCTGGGTTCCGGGTTCAAAAACCCTAACCTGTGACCCCCATAAGCATCAGGATAAGGATTTCAGGCCCGGAGGGTCATCGTGTAATAGCCATGGTGCGAAGCCCACGGTCACGGTCCGTAGCGAGACCCAAATTCGATCAGAACACCATTCAATGCCACCAGAAAGAGCACGGGCTTTCTTATCATGGCGCATATGGGGTGCAGAGCCACCCCCAGGCTACCTTCTGGCTACCTCTGCAAGGTGTATTTACTTGTTATTGCGGCGTTTATGACCCTGAACCCCGAAAGCCTGAACCCTGTTTTGTTTCTCCAAATTGCTGGATTTTTCCCACTCACCTGTTTATTCTAGGTCCCCCGCCTGAATCGTGTATCAAATTCACTGCCGCTGAATAGAGTTATCGTATTGTGGAATCAACTCATTGATTTATCTAAGGGTTAACCTATTGAAATGATTGTGTTTCCTAAATTCTAAACCCAACCCTCAAATGGATACTACCCCATTTTTCATCTTCTGGAGCATGTTTTATGGCTGTGCATCGTTTCAAGCCCCATTGGCTGGCATTCATGATTGTGGTTTGCCTTGGAATTTACTGTCACGCTCAATCCTGGTTGTCAGAGCCAGCCGTTTCCGCAACTGGGGTCCCGGCTGGCGGTGGAGCCGTTTCTCTGCAAACGGGATCAAAACTTTCAAGTGAAACCCACCCGGTCGAGTTGTTTTCAGCGTTGCAGGCCCAGCTTCAGTCAGCCGATGGACCGGTGGTCGAGGCGGTGGCGACTGGATTGGAGCGGCGTCTGAGTGGGACGCCGGACAATATGACCATTGAATGGAAGGTGGTGCCGGGAGTGGATCCAGGGCAGATCGAAGTTGAGTTTCCAGAAATTGACGAGGTTGAGCAAACCGGTGACGGTCAGTTGGTGCTGCATCAGCAGCCAGACACGACGTTGCAAATTACCGGTGTGAAAGCCTGGCAGGAGACGTTTGCTCAAGTGATTGAGGTTCCCGTCACAGTGGTGTACCAGGGGAATGGGCGGGTTCAGATGAGGTTTGGGTTCTTTGTGGCCAGTAATCCGCTTCAGGTCAGCCTGCAGGTTGTAACGAGGCGGGGATTTGCTCCAAACGCGACATTGACGGTGACAAGTGGGGGTGATAGTGGAGCTGGAACATTGCGTGACCAGATTGCGGCAGCAATGGCGGGCGATACGATTGTGTTTTCTGGGGTATCAACGGTGACATTGACCAGCGCTGAACTACTCATCAACAAGAATCTGACAATTGAGGGTGGTGCCGGGGTGACAGTGACCCGGAGCACGGCTGGTGGCACTCCGAATTTCAGAATATTCAACATCAGCAGTGGGACTACGGCCATTTTGAACAACCTATCCGTTACCAACGGAAGAGCTGCGGATGGTGGTGGGATCAATACTGCCGGTACCCTGACCATGACCAACAGCACCATCTCGGGGAATACTGCTGCTGGGGGAGGCAATAACCGCGGAGGTGGGATTTTTAGCGCGGGCCCGGTGACCCTCACCAACTGCACCATTTCCGGCAATGTGGCTACCGGGGCGGATACCACCCAGCTCGGTAGTGGCATTTACAGCAACGGGGTCTCAATCTTCACCAACTGCACCATTTCCGGCAATATGATCACCTCGAGTGGGAATGCTATCAGCCTTGGAGGCGGCATTTATTATCAGGGCGGATCAATCGCCCTTACCAATTGCACGATTACCGCCAATTCCGTCTCTGGTGGTTTAACCTGTCGGGGAGGTGGCATTACCAGCAGCTCAAATGCTGTAAGTTTGCAAAATACTCTCGTTGCTGGAAATTCAGTCACGGGATCATCACAGAATTTTGGACCAGACATAGTGGGGGCGGTGAACTCGCTGGGGTTCAACCTGATTGGCAATACCGCCAATGCCACCATCAATGGGGACCCAACCGGAAATATCCTGAACGTCAGCCCGATGCTTGGAGCACTGGCATCAAACGGCGGACCAACCCAGACACATGCGTTGCTGACCGGAAGCATGGCCATTGACGCGGGTACCGCGACGGGGACCCCGTCCTTTGACCAGCGTGGATTTGGTCGTTCGGGCAATACCGATATTGGTGCCTTTGAATTCAATGGATTGGCTCCGACGACGGTGACTTCGATGGTGCGGGCTTCGGGAAATCCGATTTGTGCTGGAGCGTTGGTGGACTGGACCGTGACCTTTGGGGCATCAGTCACCGGAGTAACCAGTACCAACTTTGCCGTGGTCGGCGGGACGGGAACGAGCATCACCAATGTCACAGGATCGGGAACGACCTGGACGGTGACGGTCAACACGGGAACGACGGGAACGGCGTCGCTGGGGCTGAATATGGTCAACTCAACCGGGATTGCACGACCATTAACCAATCTTCCGTTCACGGGGCAGACATACACCGTGGATACCCCGCCAACGGTGAATGCCGGATCAGACCAGATGGTGTGTGCCAGCAGTCCGGCGGTGACGCTGGCCGGGGTGGTCGGTGGAAGTGCCAGCAACGGAACCTGGAGCGGAGGCGCTGGAATGTTTGCGCCAAATGCCACGACATTGAACGCGACCTACACGCTCTCCGCCGGGGAAGTATCAGCGGGAATGGTGACGTTGACGTTGACGACCAATGATCCGGCTGGACCCTGTGGGCCGGTGAGCGATACGGTGACGATTACGGTGGCACCGGTTGCAACCGCCAATGCTGGACCGGACCAGTCAGTGTGCGAGAGCAGTCCAGTAGCCACACTGGCGGGCGTTGTTGGCGGAAGCGCGAGCACCGGGACGTGGAGTGGCGGCAGCGGAACGTTCTCACCAAACAACACCACGTTGAATGCCACCTACATGCTTTCGGCGGGAGAGGTTCTGGCTGGAACGGTGACGTTGACACTGACGACCAATGACCCGGCTGGACCCTGCGGGAGTGTGTCGGATACGGTCACCATTACCATCGGAAGCTGCCTTGGATTGCTGGTGGCGGATACGACAAACAACCGAATTCAGGGCTTTAACGGGACCGACTGGAGCGTGATTGGCGTTGGAACGGTGGGTACCGGAAATGGCCAGTTCCGGTTGCCGGAAGCGGCTGTAGTTGATGGAGCGGGACGGATCTATGTGGCGGACACGGGAAACAACCGCATCCAGTGGTCAACCGACAATGGAGCGACCTGGGCCAACTTTGCCACCAATGGCACGGCAACCAATCAGGTGAAAGCGCCGCAAGGACTGGCG
>JACQXX010000094.1 GCA_016208495.1 Acidobacteriota bacterium
TCCTGAACCCTGAACCCTGAACCCTGAACCCTGAACCCTGAACCCTGAACCCTGAACCCTGAACCCTGAACCCTGAACCCTGAACCCTAATGCCATCAATGCTTTGGCCAGTCCGCTGGCGACCAGTAAAATACCCAGTTCGGTCCTCTGAAGTAGGTACCGACAATGGTCAGGACAATAAATCCACACAGAAAACAGGTGAAGAGCCCCAGCGCTCCGGCACGAGTCGAGTTATACCGACGAACCAGCCATACCGAATACAAGGCATAAACCAGCGTCAACACCGTGCCTGGATTGATAAATGTAATGACCAGTTGCGGAATGTGTGGAATCCATTCACGCAGCCACCCGAACCGAATTGCAAAGGCATCAATTGCAATCGAAGAGATCAACCCAACCCACATGGATTGTTTGACCAGCGGCCAGCCGCCGGGGCCGCCAAACCATTCGCCTGTGCCTGACTCTTCCCGGTCGAGGAAGGGAATTAAACCCAATCCAATCAAGACGATGGTTGGAATTCCAATTCCGCCCATAAAGGCTGAAAACGAGACCATTTCCTGCAAGCCGAGAAAATACCAGGGGGCTTTGGCTGGATTTTCAGGAACGGCTGGATTGGCCAGTTCCTTGAGCGGAGCATCGGTGATGAGCGCCAGCGCGACACAGGCCAGCACGGTCAACATCAATACCCCCATCTCGGCATAAAAGAGGTGCGGCATGGAGGGAACGGTTCCTTCCGGGCCTTTGCCAACGGCTGAAGTTTTGCCTTTGACAATCGCCGCCAGTTGATAGGTTTTGGTGGCAAGTTGTGTAAACACTGGATAGACCGGGCCTTCCGGAGTTTCAACTCTAGCATCGGCATCCGCCGGGCGTGCCAACCCGCCGTCTTTTCGGATGCGCCAGAAATGCACCGCCATCAATGCGGTCAGCATCAGCGGCAAAATCATAATGTGGAGCAAATAAAACCGAATCAGCGCTTCTGGACCGACCGTGTCTGATCCAAGCAATAACAGGCGGTTTAATCCACCAGGGTCAAACCAGCCCGTGACACCAACCGCATCGGTTATTTCACGCGGTGATTGGGCAATATTGGCCCCGATGGTGATGGCCCAGTACGCCAGTTGATCCCAGGGCAGCAGGTATCCGGTAAAAGAAAGTCCGAGTGTCGTAACCAGCAACCCCATTCCAATCAACCAGTTAAACTCTCGTGGCTTGCGATAGGCGCCAGTGAAAAACGTGCGGGCCATGTGCAGGAGCACCGTCACCACCATCACGTTGGCTGCCCAACGATGAATATTGCGAATCAGACGCCCGGTCGGCACCACGAAATGAATATCCTTGATCGAGAGATAGGCGACGTCGGGATATGGTTTGTAATAAAACATCAGCAACACGCCGGTTACGAGTGTAATGAGAAATGCCGCCAGACTGGCGATCCCCAGGCCCGCTGTTGTTGCCCAGCGGAGGCTCCAGCGATGGGTTCGAACTGAATGTAAGTGCAGGAAAACATTGCCGAAAACAAAGGTGGAGCGGGTCCGATCCGTATTGGGTGTGCCACCGCGAAACGCGGTGTCGCGCAACCGATAGGGCACTGCCAGCAGGTTTTCCCAGAAAGTTTGTAATGCCGAACGGGGAGGGGCAACCGGGCTCATCCCGTCACCCTGGGTCTGGATTCCAGACCGGACGGCTGGCCGAGAGTCTGATGGTGGTGCAACACTACTCATATCGTCACCTTGGTTCCGGATTCAACCGTTGTACCTTCGTCAATGGTCACGCTCGTGCCACTTCCTGTGACTTTGAGCCACGGCAGGGCCTGTGGTGCGGGCCCCTTGGTAACCTCGCCGTCACTGGTGAACCGCGAGCCGTGGCAGGGACATTCAAACCCTTCGGTGGTTTGTTTCACCACACACCCCAGATGCGTGCAAATCGTGGAAACCGCATACACTCCGCCACTTGCATCTTTATACAGGGCAACTGCCCGGCCTGGCGGGATAAAAGGTTCGCCAGGGTTGAGCGTGTCGGGCAGCTTGACCGTGAATTTTTTGGATGGCGAGGAAAGCACGGCGGTTTTGGGAAGCTGGAGCATTCCAAGCGTGGCAAAAAACATGGCGGAGGCGGCAGCCCACAGCGAAGCCAGTCCGAGAAAATCCCGGCGTGCAATGGGCTCTGGGTCAAGCCGTGAGCGTGGTTCCCTGGCTTTGGTTGTCATAGCGTCCTCCAGGAAATAGAAGTTGTAACTCGTTCCATCGTAATGGCTTCAGCCGGGCAGCGCATAAAACACAGCGCACAGCGGATGCAGCGGTCTTCATCTTTGAGAATGGCCGAGTGTTCGGTGAGATCAATGTCAGATCCAAGTGTTTGTTCAATGGCCTGATTGAGTTCGTCATTGGTCATCAACTCAGCGAGTGAGACCAGTTTGAGGCACTGCGTTGGGCATACATCGGCACATCCACCACACAACACACAGCGGCTGCCGTCAAAAATCGGCGTCACACCACAATCGAGGCAGCGTGAGGCTTCACACATGGCCTGCGCACAGGTAAACCCGGTTTCAACCACTGCGTCTGGGTGGACCAGGCGTTCAGACGGATGAAGGGTTGGAATGTCAGCCCGGCGGATGGATTCATAGCCCCGTTCCCGGCGGTACCGATCCAGCACGATGTGGGACGTGACGGCGTCAAACGTGATCGAACGACCCGTCAGAGTTTGGTACACCGACCGGGCCACGGCTTTCCCTGAAGCCACCGCATCAATCAGAAGCCGTGTTCCGTGGGCAAGGTCACCTGCGACAAACACCCGATCAGCCGTGGAGGCAAGCGTTTTCGGGTCAACTTTGGGCCAGCCGGGCCGCATCATCTGGACATCGGTTCCACCATCTTCCAGAAATGTGAGCGCTGGCGATTGACCGACCGCCAGCAACACCGTGTCACAGGGGATGACTTTTCGATCTTCGTCATCATACACTGGCGAAAATCGCCGGTTTTCATCATAGACCCGCAGGCACCGGCGAAATTCAACCCCAGTCACCGAACCTTCATCATTGCGGAGAATGCCCACCGGCCCCCAACCGTTCCAGCGTTCAATCCCTTCTTCATCGCCTTCCAGGATTTCGACGGTGTCGGCGGGCATTTCTTCAAGTCCTTCAAGTGAAACCAGATGCACCAGCGATGTTGCTTCGAGTCGGGCGGCTGTGCGGGCGGTATCATAGGCAATTTGCCGCAGGACACTCCGGGCGACGTCATAGGCCACATTTCCGCCGCCAACCACAACGACCTGTTGACCAATTTCAAGGCTCGTCCCCAGCGAAACTGCCCGGAGCAAATCAACGCCGCCGTACACCCTGGGGCCATTTTCACCCGGCAACCCCAGTGACCGTGACGATTTCGCCCCCACGGCCACAATCACGGCGTCAAAATCGCTTCGCAAATCCGAAAAAGAAATATCCTTGCCAACCGTGGTGTTGCACCGGATTTCAACGCCAAGTGCCTGAATGACCGCGACTTCGCGGTTGATGAGGTCACGTGGAAGCCGATAGGCGGGAACGCCAACGGCGAGCATCCCGGCGGCCACGGGTTCGGTTTCAAAGACCACCGGGCGGAACCCCATCAATGCCAGGTCGTGCCCGGCAGCCAGTCCGGCAGGACCGGCGCCGATAATTGCAATTCGCTGACCTTGAGCCGGTATAAATTTTCCTTCGACCCCGGCGCGCAACAAGGCGGCCATTTCTTCGGCATTGGCCGAAACTGATGGTTGGGCCAGTTGAATTTTTTTGAGAACCACATCGGTTGGGTGTGAATCGGGGCCAGCCTGTTCACAGGCAAAGCGTTTGAGCGCCCGGATGGCAACCGGGCGGTCCTGGGCGACAAAATGGCCATCGTCGTCAACTCGGGGAACTTTCCCCCGCCGGCAGGCGGTTTCACAAGGCGCGCCGCAAATCCGACCACAAATCGAAGCAAACGGGTTTGGTCCTCGGGCAATCAGGTAGGCCGCTTCAAAGTCACCACTGGCAATCGCACGCACATATCCACGGGCATCGGTGTGGACGGGACAGGCCACCTGACAAGAAATCAGCTCCTGATGGTAGCTTTCGTGCGGTACCTGGACTTTGAGGCCATCCATATAAAACCTCTTTTTGGGGTTGAAAGACTCGCAGGCTCGGGGCGGAAGACATTGGGCCGAAGACTCGCAAGCTCGGGGCGGAAGACTCGCAAGCTCGGGGCTGAAAATTTTGGGATGTAAAATCCTGGGTGAAAAAATGTGCTGGGCCGGAGCAGACCCAGCACTTTACGCTTGTACGGAACAAACCTATTGAATCAAAGAGAGTTTCAAAAGCGGACTTCTTTGTCCGCCAGTACTATTTCCTTTTCAGCGCCTGACGACAATGATGAATTTTCATCATATTTCTGATGAAACTGATCAATTGAATTAACAGGAGGCTTTGTTCCGGAGTCCATCCAGGCAAAAATCAGTCTTTATGGTAACTGCTTTGAAGAAGTGGGTTTACTCGCTACTCACGACTCACTACTCGCTACTCACTTTTCTTCATTCAAGAGTGTTTGAGTAATCCAGCCAGTTCTGCCCGACGAATGGCTTCAAGCCGGGAATGCACGTTGAATTTCTGCAGGATGTGTTGAATGTGGTTGTTGGCGGTGGTTCGGCTAATGTGGAGGGTGGTGGCAATCTGGCTGGTTGGAAGGCCGCGGGCCATCAATTTCAGAACCTGCAATTCGCGGTCAGTAAGGTCAATGGCGGCGGCGGGGGCGCGGGTGGTAGAGATCAGGGAGGTCACCTGCTCGGCGGGGAGTTGGGTTTCGGCCACGATAAAATCGCGGATCAATAATTCCAATCGTTTGCGGACATCAATCCGACGAAAGATATGAACTGAGTAGGGAAATTCAGAGTTGGCAACCTTGACCACGAGCGTCGAGGTGTTGGTCCACTGATAGCCCTGTTTGGATTTGATATGGAGATCAAAATTCGACATGGGGCGGTTTTCGCGAACGGCTTGCTGGATACTGCATTCCTGTGAACAAACCTGACCGCATTCGTCATGGCCACCGACCATATCTCCACAAAATTTCCCGACGGCTTCAGCCGCGGAAATCCCAAACAGTGCTTCGGCCCCTTGATTCCAGCCAATGATCGTTCCGGTTGAATCCGAGACAAACGCGGCATCAGTGGTGCCTTCAATCAGTTTTTTGAGGTCTTGCAGATTCATAAAGCCTCGCTTTTTGATTTTCAGCACCCAAAACAAAAATCTGGAGGAGGGGGATTTCAGTCTGGTATCTGGTTTGTTTAAAAGAATTTAGGATGTGAAGGCAGTCATTTTACCTGGCTTTCAAGTGAAATGAAATTCCTATTTTGAGGAAAAAATGATGTTTTTTTGAGGCTTTTGAAAATGGAGAAGAGTAAAAGTCTGATCACTCAATACGAGGGTGAAATTATTGTATCGAATTCTTCGATGGGTATATTTCCAGGCTCTTGTAATGTGTGTGAAATTGATAGTGCGATTACTTTAGTGTTCTTCTTGTGCAAGTAAGTCGGCAAAAGGTGACAATGCAATTTGGGGGTGGCCGGTGCCACCCCCCTTTTTTTGTTTGCAACAATGGAGTTTCACAACCCTTGAGATTATGCTCAACAACTTCAATCCTGAGAAGAAACAGTCAAGTAATTCAATCAAATAAACTAAGGGACTGTAAAAATACAACTTTCCGTTTTTATCGAAAATCACCCGGAGAGATCCAATTTCAGAACAGGAAACCACGAAATACACGAAATACACGAAAAAGAAATCCAAAGACTTCAATGGGGTCTGAGCTTTTGTCAGGGAAAGTGCCACCGAACTCAAAAGAAAATGGCTTCGACCCAATGAAAATCGGGAAGTTGTTTTTTAACGCTCCCTAAGTACAAGTCCCCATAAATGAGGGATGGAATTTCGGTGATTCCGAATTGGCTTTCGCCCGGATGGGCGAAAACCAATTTTCTCCTGGCGAGTGGTCGAATTTCATCCCCCTTTTAAGGGGTGGCCTTTGGATCCGGTGGTAGGCCCAAAGCGGCCAACCGACCGGCTATCCGAACGGCACCGCTTCGCGGTGCAAGACCAAAACCTGGATGTGGCAGAACGCGCCCCAGGAACTTATTTTTTAACGCTCCCTAAGCGAACGACTGACGACTGACGACTGACTACTGACGGCTGACTACAAACTGATCTTAATTGGCTTTCCCGAGATTCATTCGGGCAAGGAGGCTGTTGAATTCGGGTTGGTCTCGCAATGGATCAAAAATCGGATCAATGTTGGCAAACGGTGTCAGCAATTGCTTTTTCGCAATTGCTTTGGACAACCAGAAACAGGATTGTTCAGTTTCCCCAAGCTGGGCATAGATGGTTGACAGTTTATAGCTCAATGATTCGTGGTCAGGACGAGCCAGAATCATCTCGGCTTCTTCGCGGAGTGCTTCTCGAAATCGAGTAATATCCGTCGGATCACCTGGGTCATTGGCAAAAACATCCTCCGTGTTGTGAACCCGCTCATAGAACGAAGATTTTTCCAATTCATAGGCCCGCATGGCTTTGGCGTAATTGCCTTGTTTTGCCAGGATTGGATTCAGATTGGCATAAACATAATAAAAATAAGGATCAATCTGCCAGGCCCGCCGACAATAGCGCCGACCACCTTCAAAATCCCGTTCGAAGTAGCACATCTGCCCCAGGTCAGCCAAAAAGTTGGGTGATGTTGGCTCAAGGGCGAGCGTGATTTTCATTTCCCGGATTGCTTCATTGATCCTCCCCATCACGGCCAGATGGTAGGCATACCAGTGGTGGCATTTCGTCGAGTTTGGCGACAGTTCCAGGGCCCGTCGGAAGGCAGCTTCAGCTTCATTCCAGTTCCGCTCATGGAAACCCTTAATAAAACCAAGCGTGGCATAGGCTTCCCCAAGTTTTGGGTTGAGCTTGAGTGCCTGTTGCAAATGCTCCCAGGCTTCCATCGCTCGTTCGGAGCCGACTTCCTCAAAAATCAAGTCATCCGCCAGCCCCAGATGAGCTTCAGCATACTGTGGGTCAAGTTGGAGCGCCCGCCGATAACAGGCTTCGCTTTCAGCCAGGGATTGCGAGTCCCGCCGTGACCAGTGATAGCGTCCGTTCAGGCAAAACCGATAGGCAGTTTCATTGGCTGTGCCCGCCGGGTGAGTCAAAGTACTGGTGGCGTCCAGGAGGATTCTGGCCACGCGTTTGGCAATTTGATCTTGAATGGAAACTTTGTTTTCCCCAGTAAAATCAATGGTTTCAGTCCAAACCGGAGAAGACGAGCGGGGAGAAAACATCCGCATCGTGGCCCGGATACGGCCATCGAGGATTTGCACGCTGCCTTCAATGACAGCTTCGACCCGCAACAGACGAGCAGACTCAGTTGGCGACAACTCTCGGGCTTCGAGGACGTTTTCAATTGCCTGCGAAGAGAGAATCGTAAACCCAGGCACCCGACCCAATTGGGTAATGATGGTATCTGCAGTGCCAACCCCAAGCGCGGGCTCGCCATTCCCGATGACTTTAAATGGAAGTACGGCAATGTTAGTCGCTTGAATTTCGGGCAAAAAACTGGCTTTTGAGGTCCACAGGCTAGAGGGGGTTGAAGTCAGCCCCAGGAAAACCACAAAACTGAGAATCATTACAAATTTAAGCGGTGAGAGGGTTCGGGAGTGAAGGGGGACTGAAGGTTTCTCTGAAGCGGGCATCCTGAGAACCACTGTGGGAACTGGTTTTTCAATGATTGCCTCAAGGTCGGGTTCTACCTGAAATGATTCCCTCGACTGAACGTCCACCTCGGGTTCAATGGCAGGAAGTTCGTCAAAGGCTGCCTCGGCGGTGGAACCAGTTGCGAGAGGAGGCAACGAATCAGGTAGCTCACTTTCAGCATCAAAACTGTCAAAATCCTCGACTGGGAATTCTCCCGATTCAGTTGATTGAGCCGATGCGAGAAGGTCAGGTTCAACAGCTCTTTCCACCCGTGCAACAGTGGAATGCACCACCTGGACATCGGCCACAAACCGGTATCCGCGTTTGGGCACCGTTTCAATAAACTTCACTCCAGGGACACGGTCATTCAAAATTCGCCGTAAGGTGGAAATATTCGCATTCAGGTTGTGGTCTTCAACAAAGGTGTTTGGCCAGATGTAATTGATGATTTCATCCCTGGTGACCAGCTTCTGGTTGTTTTGAACTAAAATCAACAACGTCTGGAAGACTTTTGGAGGTAAAGGTATAAAGTCGTTATTGTAGGCAAGGGATTGTTGTGAAAGATCAATTTGAAAGTTGCCAAAGAGAAACAACATTGTTTCTTGATTGTGAACCTCAGAGCTTGACATCGAACCTCTCCACAAGAATTTTGAGATAAAAATGATGTTTTTTTGAGGATATTTCCGAAGAAATAACCACAATAGCCAAAGCGGATGTTGGAGATATTTTTCCTGAACGGGTAAGGTTAGCAAGAAGTAACCGGATTGAATAACTTGGCTGATACGGCTAAATCAGCCAGGAAGGATGTCTCTCAACATCACGAAATTTCTTTTTCACACTCAGCCGTCACGCTTCCTTACTGATTACGCGTAATAGAAAAGAAAAAAGCATCACGGAAGGTCGTCAATAAACCGCTCCGGGATGCTTTTTTTCAGTTTCGAGAGATAACGGATTTGATCAGGCTGGTTGAGGGAGTTTGGTTTCGCCCCGTGAATCAGTTTTCCAAACCACGATCAGACACAAAAAGGCAAAGATCGCCAGCAGGAAAAACCCGCCCGTAAAGGAACCGGTCATCTGCTTGATATTGCCCAGCACCAGCGGCGGGAAAAACCCTCCCAACCCACCTGCGGCGCCAACCAGGCCAGTGACCGCGCCCACGGTTTTGGGAAAATATTGCGGCACCATTTTGAAAACCGCGCCATTGCCCAACCCAATCGCCGCTGCCATTCCAAGCGCCCCAACCGTAAAGGTGGCCATCATCGGCACTGCCATACACAGCGCCATACAGGCAGTGAATGGAAAGACCCACATCAAAATAGCTTTCCCGCCGATTTTATCAGCCAGAATTCCCCCCACTGGCCGCAGAGCCGTTGCCAGAACGACAAACCCGGCGGTTCGAAATCCCGCATCCCCTGGTGTTAACTTAAACATATCGGTGAGAAATGTCGGCAGGTAAATGCTCATGGCCACAAACCCACCGAAGGTGAGGAAATAATACAGACTCAACACCCAGCTCATCGGCTCACGAAGTGGTCGCAGGCTATCAGCCAGGGTTTTTGGCGGTGCGGTTCGAGGTGCATTTTGGGCGGCAAAAGCAAAGGCAATCAGCCAGAAAAAGGTGAGAATTCCAAAGATCCAAAACCCCCAGGCATATCCAAGCGCACCAGCAATGACAGGTGCTCCAAACGCCGCCAGCGACTGACCGATATTTCCAGCGCCGTACACACCAAGGGCAAACCCCTGCCGATCCGCCGCAAACCAGCCGCTGACAAAGCCGACGCCAACCGAGAAACTGGCCAGGGCAATGCCAATAAACAGCCCACAGGCAATCAACTGGGTGTAACTCGACACATACCCCATCAGGAACGCTGGAATAATCGAGCAGGCCATTACGATTGAAAAAATGATTCGCCCACCATAGCGATCCGTCAGGATCCCCAGTGGAATTCGCCCCAGGCTGCCGAGCAAAACCGGAACTGCCAGCGCAATGCTGACCTGAACCGGATTGAGATTCAGTGTTTTTTTCAGAATCGGCATCATGGCCGACACCGAACCGAAAATAGCAAAACACACGGCAAAAGCGCCTGTCGCCAGTACAAGTTGCAGGGTATTTCCGGTTGGTTTTAAAGTAGGGGAATTCATATGGTCTCCGATTAGGGGTCAGGGATCAGGGGTCAGAATGTCACCTTGTCACCTTGTCACCCTGTCATTTTGTCACATTGTCAGTTGTCAGGCTTGGGGGCGCTCAATGGTGTAAACATACCGGAGCAATCCCAAATTCAAGGCCAGGCAAAATGCACTGGCTAACAGCGTGGGGAAAGCAATTGCCTGGTCACCACCAAGAAATGCATTCATCGTGGCGGTTAACAGCCAGAGCTGAATGACCACCAGCAGCAAGACGATGCACAGGATTCCATAAATAATTGTGGTTCGTTGTTCGCGAGTGAAAATTTTTCCGGTGGTCATAACACCTCAATGTGGCGTGCTACGGCTTGACGCCATCGTTTTCAACTCCTAAGCAGTTGGTTGAGCGACTCCAACCGCAAAAATCGCTCCATCTTGGAAATCCAGCTTGATCCGGGGTAATGGTCGCCGTGGAGGCCCCGCAATTGGATTTCCGCTGGCAATATCAAAAGCACCTTCGTGACAGGGACAGTACAGCCGCCCTTTTTCGGGTTCTGGGATAACAGCACAGGAAAGGTGCGTGCATGCCTGGCTATAAGCCACAAAAGTATCACTATCCAGGCGGGTTAGAACACATTTGTCGTGCTCTCCGGGATAGGCAAACACCAGACTGTTTCCTACGGCTAACTGGTTGACTGAGGCAATCTGGACACCAGGCAGTTGTTGTTTTGAAGGGGCGGCCCAACTCTTGGCCAGAATCCACAACTGGCCGGTTGTGAAGGCAAAACTGGTCAAAATCAAGAACTTGGTAAAATCACGCCGGGCCACATAATTAGAGCGTGTCGCAGAACGGATCTTTGGAAAGAAAAGAAAACAGGGATAAGAGACTTGAAAAAGAAAGACGGTATAGGGTTTCCTAAGGAAATATGAAAAACCGAGAGGAAACCCATGACCGAACCAAAGAAGTGTACCG